>WOUW01000075.1 GCA_009773055.1 Paracoccaceae bacterium | reverse complement strand
CCTCCTCCCCCTCGCGACCTGGGGCATCGCCGGATCGTCCGGCCTCTCCCCCGGCCAGCGAGTCCTTGTCTTTCTTGCCACCGGCCTCTGGCTTGGCCAGGTCGGCCACCCCGCCGCGCATGAGCTGATCCACCGCCCACGGCGCGAGCATTTCCGCCTCGGCGCCGCCGTCTACACCGCGATCCTCTTCGGCCAGCACGCCAGCGCCCACCGGCTCGTGCACCACCGCCATGTCGCCAGCACCGACGACCCCAACACCGCCCGGGACGGCGAAAGCTTCTACCGCTTCGCCCCCCGCGCATGGATGGGCAGCTTCCGTCAGGGACTGGAGGCCGAACGCGCGCTCCGCCAGCGTGCCAGCCACTTCGGCCTGAACCCCTATCTAGCCTACATCGCCGGCGGCCTCGCAGCACTCATCCTGGCCGCTACCATCGCCGGCCTGCCTGGTGTTCTTGCCTGGACCGGCCTGGCCCTACATGCCCAAAGCCAGATCCTCCTCTCCGACTACGTCCAGCACTACGGCCTGACCCGCACCCGCCGACCCGATGGCAAGCTGGAGCCCGTCGGCCCTGCACATAGCTGGAACACGGCGCATTGGTTCACCTCGGCCATGATGCTGAACGCCCCGCGCCATTCCGACCATCACGTCCACCCCTCCCGCCCCTTTCCGGCACTTCGTCTGCCCGATGACGCCCCCCGACTGCCCTGGCCCCTGCCCTTTGCCTGCACCCTTGCCCTTGCCCCCCGGCTCTGGCGGCGCTCCGTTGGGCCGCATCTGTCGCGCTGGCGGAAATCCAGACCCCCCGAAACACCTGCAGACACGGCGGCTTGACTGGCCAACCGCTCCGCCCTCTGGCACTCTCGCCCCATCCTGAACGGAGCCTCCGATGCGTGCCTTCCTTCTACCACTGATCCTTGCTGCCACGCCGTCCCTCGCCGAGACCCCGCTCAACGCCAGCGAATTCGACGCCGCCACCGTGGGCGAAACCGTCACCTACGACTACGGCGGCGGGGTCTTCGGCACCGAGGAATATCTCGAAGACCGCCGCGTCCGCTGGGCCTTCGAGGGCGATCTCTGCATCTACGGCGTCTGGTACCAGAAAGGCGACCAGATCTGCTTTGAATATGAAAACGATCCTACGCCTGCCTGCTGGCTCTACTTCCTGGAAAACGGCAAGATCCGGGGCCGCTACATGGGCGAGGGCGGCGGGTGGGAGATCCTCGAATCCTCGCGCGACGGAGGACCCCTGCCCTGCGCTGGCCCTGACGTAGGCGTCTGACCGCAGTGCGTGCCGCGGTTCTCCTTGCGCTCTGGCCTGCGCTTGCCGCAGCCGAAACCCCGATGACCGGGGCCGAGTTTCAGGCCCATGTCGGACGGAACACTTTCAGCTACGGCTACAGCACCGGCACCCGCAGCATCGCCGACTACGGTGCCGATCAGACGGTCCTCTGGGCCTTCCAGGGCGACCGTTGCGTTACCGGCCGCTGGTATGCGGACGGCAAGGAGATCTGCTTTGCCAACAAGGACGGCACCCTGTCGGCCTGCTGGCATTTCTTCCTGAAGGATAACCGTCTACGCGGCCTCGCGACCCGGCTTGGTTCAGGCGGCCCGGACGGGATGGAGATCTTCGAGATCTCGCACACGGACCAGCCCCTCGTTTGTGCCGGCCCGGATGCGGGGGTCTGATATGCGCGTTGCAGCCTTCGCCCTCGCAGCGCTCACGGCCGCCCCTGCGCTGGCCGAAGCGCCAATCACCGCCGACCAGTTCGAAGCCCATGTCACCGGCAAGACCGTGACCTACGGCCAGTTCGGCGGCATTTTCGGGATCGAGGAATACCTTCCCGACCGCAAGGTCAGGTGGAGCGTTGCCCCCAACGAATGCCAATACGGCAGCTGGTATCCGCAAGACGACACCATCTGCTTTGTCTACGAATACGACCCCACGCCTTCCTGCTGGACCTTCTGGCTGCGCAACGGGGCTCTGGTTGCCTTGTCGGTCAACGCCGCCCCGGGCGAGGAGCTGCACGAGGTTCAGGCCGACACCCAACCCCTGCCTTGTCCGGGCCCGGACATCGGGGTCTGACATGCGGCTTGCCATGACCCTTTGTCTTGTCGCGCAGACCGCCTCGGCGCAAACTCCGATGACGCCGGAAGAGTTCGACGCGTGGTCCTTGGGCAAGACACTCGACTATGCCGTCGACGGCCAGGTCTACGGGTCCGAGTCCTATTTCCCCGGACGCCGCGTCCGCGATGCAGATACCGGCGGTCCCTGCCTCGATGGCAGCTGGTATGCCGACGGCAATGCCGTCTGCTTTGTCTATCCCGCTCGTGATGGCACGCACTGCTGGCTTTACTGGCGCGACGGCGCTGCGGTTCTTGCCAAACCTCTGAACGCTGCCCCCGAAGACCCGGCCCAGCGTGTCACCCCGGCGGCACAGCCCCTTGACTGCACCGGCCCGGATGTGGGGGTCTGACATGCGGCTTGCCCTGGTCCTCTTCCTCACCGCTGCCCCCGCCCTGGCCGAAACACCCCTGACGGCGCAGGATTTCGACGCCCTGACCCAAGGCCGCACGATGACCTGGGCCGAGTTCGGCACGGTCTACGGCGTCGAGCAGTACCTTCCCGACCGCCGCGTCCGCTGGGCGGTTGTCGGCGACGATTGCAAGCTTGGCCACTGGTATCCCGAAGGCCCGGCGATCTGCTTTCAGTATGAAGACGATCTTGAACCCGATTGCTGGATCATCACCCAGTCCGACACCGGACTTGTCGCCCGCTACACCACCAACCCGCCCGAGGCCGACCCCGTCGTGGTCGAAGAAACCGCCGATCCGCCCGCCTGCCTCGGACCCGAGGTTGGCGTCTGATGCGCACCCAGTCGTCCTCCGCACGACTTCTCCTTGCCCTGCTCGTCATTTCCGGACAGGCCGTGGCCCAGTCCTCCGACCCGCCGCCGCCGCCCGTGTCGGCCGATCCGCCCCTCTCGACCGAGGCTTTCGAAGCTTTCGTCGAAGGCCGCACCATGGACACTCACGACCAGACCGGCCGCTACGGGGTGGAAACCTTCCTGCCCGGCCGCCGCGCGATCTGGCGCGACGCCGAGCAATGCCTTGAAGGCCACTGGCGACCGCAAGGCGCCATGATCTGCTTTGACTATCAAGGCATCGACACGCCCTACTGCTGGACCTATCACAACCGGGGCGACTGGCTGATGGCATGGCTGGACGGCGATCGCACCAGCGCACCGATCATGCTATATCCGGCGGATGAGGTCGTGACTTGCGAAGGCTATTTCGGCGTCTAGCTCCGTCTGCTCGCCTCAAGCCCCAAATTCCTTCCTCAAGGAATTTGTTCATCACGCCGAAGCGCCGTCATCGCGGTTAACGAAGGATGAATGTCCACGGCCAAGCCATTGATTTTCCGAGATCGAAGTCCCTGCCCGCGCGTGGCGCACCTTCGGGTCAGAACAGGTTTCCCTGCCCGCTTTCCCCCTCGCCCCTGACCCTTTTCCCGGCACGACCGCCTACCAAGAGCCGCCCATCCCGGAACTCGATTTCCAGCGCCGCCGCCTTTTCCGCCCCCGCTTTCGAGGTGACGACCACCCCGTCCCCCCTGACGACCGCATAGCCACGTTTCAAGGTCTCCGCATAGCCAAGCGTGGTGCGGGTCCGGTCCAGCGCCTCCAGCCGGTCCGCCAGCCGCGCCAGCCGCTGCCGGGGTGCAGCGTCCAGCCGGTCCGCCAGCCGCGCAAGATCGCGCAGCCCGTCGGACACCTTCCGCGCCGCCTCGCCCAGCATCCGCGCCAGCGCCGGGGCCA
>WOUW01000008.1:97056-133264 GCA_009773055.1 Paracoccaceae bacterium | reverse complement strand
CGCGCGGTCAAGGATATCGACATCGACATCCTTCAGCGCATGGTTCTGGCCGTAGTAAACCTGAACCCCCCGCGCCGAAATCTTCGACGTCGCAGTGTCCAGCCCGGATGCCGCTCCACGGATGTCGTCCATCGCCCGCTCCATACCGCCACTCTGCCGCTTTAGGGCGGCGTGGTGAAGCATATGCGACGGATTTGTAACATATGGATGACGGCTCTCGGCTACGCATGCCCCCTGCGGGCCAGCAGCGCGTCGATCTCGGACCGGGCGGGCATCGCGGGGGCCGTACCCGGTCGCGTTACCGATATCCCGGCCGTGGCACAACCAAAGCGCACAGCCTCGACCACATCGCGGCCTTCGGACAGGGCGACGGCAAAACCGCCGTTGAACGCATCGCCCGCGCCGGTGGTTTCCACCACTGGCCCGGCGCTGATCACTGGCACGTGCACGGACCGCGTACGGTCGCGGTAAAGCGCTCCGTTGCTGCCCAGCGTGATGATCACCGCCCCGACCCCCCGGTCCAGAAGCGCGTCCGCCGCCACTTCGGCCTCGGCGGCCGAGGTGACGGGCAGTCCGGTCAGCGCCTCTGCCTCGGATTCGTTCGGGGTCACGTAGTCGCACAGCGCCAGCAACGCATCATCCAGCGCCGCAGCCGGGGCCGGGTTCAGGATCGTTGTCACCCCTGCCGCCCGCGCAATCTCGAGCCCGCGGCGCGCAGCCGGTATCGGCTGCTCCAGCTGGGTGACAAAGACCGAGGCGGATCGGATCAGCCCGGCCCTGGTGTCCAGATCGTCGGGTGTGATCCGGGCGGCGGCACCGGGCGACACGATGATCGCGTTGTTTCCGGTCGCCTCCTCCAGAAAGATGAAGGCGGCACCGGTGTAGCTGTCGCTGTCTTCGGTCACTTCGGCCTCAACCCCGGCCCGGTCCCAGGTCGACCGCGCGATCTGGGCGAAATCGTCCTTGCCAAGGCGGGTGATGAAATGCGTCTTGCCGCCCGATCCGGCCATGGCCGCCGCAACCGCCTGGTTCGACCCCTTGCCCCCTGGCCCCAGGGCGAAGGTGCGGCCCAGGATCGTCTCGCCCATCTTCGGCATGCGGTCGGCGCGGTAGGCGGTGTCGGCCACGAAAATTCCAAGAATGACGATCGGTTTCATGCCGTGAAGCCCTTGCGTTGATCACAGATTTGCACAACGGGGCTCGGCCCCGGACCCCACGCCGCGATGATGCGCATCGGCATGTGGTGCCCCCCCTGGTCCCCTTGCTCCAAGGATATGCCCGGCTTCCCCGCCTCGCGCAAGCAAAGCACGGTGCGACAGGGACAAACGACGCGGCCCTCTTGCGGTTGGCTGGGTCGGCAGCGCAGTCTGCGCCCGAGCCCGACAGGAGCGCCCAAGTGTCCCTTCCCCCCTACCATTGGCCCGACCCCGACCGCGACTACTCGAACGGGGCCTTCATCCCCGGTGCCGCCGACTATCCCGCCCGCTGGACCGAGGCCGCCGCAGCGTTCCGCCGGTCGCGCAAACCTAGGGTCGAGATTGATCTTGCATACGGCCCGGCACCACGGGAACGGCTTGACCTGTTCCTGCCAGATGGAGCCGCGAAGGGTGTGGTCGTCTTCGTGCATGGCGGCTACTGGCACCTCTTTTCCAAGGCGCACTGGTCAAATCTGGCGGCGGGGCCCCTCGCACGCGGCTATGCGGTGGCGATGCCCAGCTACACGCTGGCCCCCGCCGCGCGGATTGCCGAGATCACCGCCGAGATCG
The DNA here is from genome assembly GCA_009773055.1 of Paracoccaceae bacterium. Taxonomy (GTDB): domain Bacteria; phylum Pseudomonadota; class Alphaproteobacteria; order Rhodobacterales; family Rhodobacteraceae; genus Tabrizicola. The sequence goes on along the minus strand of WOUW01000008.1, from coordinate 131,498 downwards.
CCCGTGCCTGCTGGTTCGTCGGCACCCGCGTGCCCGGGCCGATGGTGGTCACCGGGCATTCCGCTGGCGGTCACCTCGCCGCCCGGATGGGCTGCGCCGACATCGCCGTGCCAGTGGCGCGGGTCGTGCCGATCTCGCCCCTGACCGAGCTTGGTCCGCTGATCGCGACCACAATGAATGCGACCCTGAAGATCGACGCAGCCGAAGCGGCAAGCGAAAGCCCCGCCCGCCATGCCTTGCGCGACGGGGTCAGCGCGCATGTATGGGTCGGGGCTTCCGAACGCCCGGCTTTCCTCATGCAGGCCCGCACCTTGTCCGAGGAATGGGCCTGCCCCTGGACCGCTGATCCAGGGCATCACCATTTCAGCGTCATCGACGCGCTGACCGACCCGGCCTCGCCCCTGTGCGAGACGCTGCTTCAGGGGCTGTGACGGCGCGTCAGAGCAGCATCGCCGCTTCTGCGCGCCGCGCTTCGGCCTCGCGCTCGGCCTCGATCCGGGCCTTGCGGCGGCGGTTCGCCTCGTAGGCCAGTGCCAGGACCAGCGTCAGCAGGATCAGCAGGAAGGCGAGCGCGTTGATCTTTGGCGTGATCCCCGACCGGACCTGGCTGAAGACATAGACCGTCAACGTCGTTTCGTTTGCCTTGGTGAACAGCGTGACGTTGAAGTTCTCGATCGACTGGAAGAACGCGATGGCCGCCGAGGCCGCGATGGCGGGAAAAAGATGCGGCAGAAGGATGCGCCGCAGCACCTGGCCGTGGCTTGCGCCAAGGTCCAGCGCCGCCTCTTCCAGCCCGGGATCAAAGCTTTGCAGCCGCGCCAGCACCAGCAGCATCACATAAGCCGCGATATAGCTGACCTGCCCCAGCGTCGCCAGATGCAAGCCCCGGCCAAAGGGCCAGGTTCCAGGCGCGCCCATCGTGTTGCCCAACTGGTTCCAGAACAGCACGGTCGAGATGCCGATGACCAGACCGGGGGCCAGCACGGGCGCAACCATGAAGCCGTACAGAGTCGCGCGCACCTTGCCCGAGATCGAGTTCAGCACGATCGCCGCCGCCGTTCCGATTGGCACCGCGACCGCGACCACCGCCAATGCCACCAGGATCGAGTTCAGGAAGGCCCCCCACATCACCTGGTCCGCCCAGAGATCGCCGAACCAGCGCCAGGTAAAGCCCTTCCAGGGTGCTACTGTCGGCAGCTTACTGTCGTTGAAGGCAGCACCCGCCATGACGACAAGCGGCACCAAGAGATACAGGACGAAAAGCCCGAAGTAGATCTGTCCCAGGATTGCGCGATTGCGGATCATTTGGCGATATCCGACAGTTTGACCTTGAAGACCCGCATCGCAAGAATGACGAAAACGATGCAGACCAGAAGGAAGATCATCGAATAGGCCGCCCCGGTGTTCCAGTCGAGCGCGTCATTGAACCAGGTGTAGATCGTCTGCGGGAACCAGTTCGCCTTCGTTGATCCGACGACGGTGGGCACCAGAAGCGACCCGGCCGACAGCATGAAGACCATCACGCAGCCCGAAGCGATGCCGGGCTTGGCATGCGGAATGACCACGCGCCAATGCGTCCGCCACCAGGGCGAGCCCAGATCTTCGGCCGCCTCGATCTGGTTGGTGTCAAGCGAGGTGATCGCCGTGTAGATCGGGAACAGCATGAAGAGGACGTAGCAATAGGTCAGCACGATCACGATGGCGTCGTAGGATGTGAAGACTCCGTTCTGCCAGCGGATGCCCTGGTCGATAATCCCCAGCGCCTTCAAAAGCGCGTTCAGCGGGCCGTTGAAGGTCAGGATGATATACCAGGCAAAGGCTCGCAGCGCCTCGGACACCCACATCGGGATGAAGAGCAGGAGAAGCAGCGTCGGGATGGATTTCGGATGCGCGACCTTGGCCAGGAAGTAGGCCAGCGGATAGGCGAAGATCAGCGTCAGGAACGTGACCACCGCCGAATAGAACACGGTGTCGAGGAAGGTCTTGATGTGGATCGGCATCGTGACCGGGATGCCGAGGATCGTTGTCTCGAAGCCGTTGTCGAAGATCTTGCCGTAGTTCGCGAGCGAATAGAAATCCTTCGGCCCGCCGATATCGACCACCGGCAGATAGGGGCGGAAACTTTGTTCGAACATCGCGAAGTTCGGCAGGATGACCAGCACGATGATCCAGAACGCGACGAGGAGACAGAACACGGCCGTCAGCCCGGTTCCGTAACGGCGGATAAGGTCCTGCATCGCTCAGGCCCTCACGTTCGCGTCGGGCAAGAGCAGCGCCCGCGCGGCATCAAAGCTGGCAAAGACCTTTTCACCCACGCCGGGCACCACGGTGATGCCGTCGTTCTTGACCTCGGCCGAAAGGCGCTTGCCGCCCGCCGCAACCCCATGGACCGAGATGAAGGCCCCTTCGAAGGCAACCTCCGTCACCTCCATCTCGACCGAATTCTCGGCCGCGGCGGTCTTTGACAGCGTGGTGTGCTCGGGCCGGACATAAAGCTTCAGTGCCTTGCCCTGGGCCTCGGGGGCGATCCGCGCCCGGAAAGCACCATGCGGACTGCTCAAACCTGCCATGCCAGCGGAAACCGGGCCGACATCACCTTCGAAGATGTTGTTTTCGCCCACGAAACTTGCCACGAACCCATTTACCGGGTTGTCGTAGATGTCGCGCGGCACGGCGATCTGCTGGATGCGGCCCTGGGACATGACGCCCACCCGGTCCGACATCGCCAAAGCTTCGCCCTGGTCATGGGTGATATAGATGAAGGTGACGCCCGTGCGCTTCTGGATCGCGCGCAACTCGGCCCGCATGTGCTGGCGCAGTTTCAGGTCCAGAGCCGAAAGGGGTTCGTCCAGAAGCATCACCGAGGGCTCGACCGCCAGCGCGCGCGCAATCGCCACGCGCTGCTTTTGCCCGCCCGACAGCTGGCTGACCATCTTGTCGGCAGCTCCCGGAAGGTCGACGAGCTTCAGCAGGTCGTCCGCCTTCTTGCGCCGCGTCGCCTTGTCGACGCCGCGCACTTCAAGCCCGAAGGCGATGTTCTCCCAGATCGGCATCAGCGGGAAGAGCGCAAGGTTCTGGAAGATCAGCGCAGTGGGTCGCTGGTTCGGGCGGGTGCCCTTCACATCCTTGCCGCCGATCTTGATCGCGCCTTCGGTCGGCTCGATGAACCCCGACACCATCCGCAGGATCGTGGTCTTGCCGCAGCCCGATGGACCAAGGAACGAGAAGAACTCCCCGGGCTTGATCGACACATTGGCGTTGTCGACGGCCCGAAAGGTCCCGAAGTCGCAGCAGACATTCTCCAGTTCAATTCCCGCGCTCATGGTCCCTGTAGTCCCCCTGTCAGTCATTCTTTTGATAGCAGGCTAGAGAGCCCGCCCGGCCCGTTCAATGGATATTGCCGGATCGCGCCCGACATTCGGTCCGGGCCGACCGCCAATTGCCCGAAAAACGCACGCCGAGCCCTTTCAGGCCCGGCGTACGGCAGTTCACGAAAGCAATGGGGCGAACCTGATCAGGCAGCCTTGTACTTGTCGGCGTATTCCGAACGCTTGGCGATGAATTCCGCCGACTGCTCGGGCCACCACCACAGTTTGGCCAGCGCGGCATCGTCGAAGGTGCCGCCGTAGTAGGCCGCGACTTCCGGGTCGATGAAGTCAGCCGAACCCTTGCCGACAGCGTTCGACGAGAATGCGGCCGCCCACATCGCCGAGCCTTCGGGGGTCGAGACGAACTTGGCGAGTTCATGCGCCTGGTCGACGTTGGTCGCGTTCTTCATCAGCACGAAGCCCTGGTGCCAGGCGAAGGCGCCTTCGGCCGGAGCGATGTACTTGTATCCGTCCTTGCGCAGGTTGTAGCCGGTCGAATCCCAGCACAGGCCGACGGTTGCGCCATTGGCAGTGAAGCCGGCATTGGCTTCGTTCTCGCCCGACCACCACTGCACGACGTTGCCCTTGGCCTTGATCGCCTCGGCCAGCGCGATGTCCCACAACTCGGTCATCGCGGCCATGTCGGTGTAGCCGTCCATCCACGGACGCGGCAGCTTGCCGGTCGCATCAAGCCAGCGGCCCATTGCAGCCAGGGTCGAATGCGGGCGCAGCACGGCCGGGTTTTCCGGGTTGAACAGATCGCCCAGCGATGCCGGCGACGACAGCTTGGCATTGGCTTCATTCACAACCAGCGCCTCGGTGCCCCAGTTCGACGGCACATACATCAGTTTGTCGCCGTCGCGCGAACGCTCACCAGCGGATCCGTCAGCGAGGCCCGGCAGGTAGTTGTCCATCGCCAGCTTCGACGCATCCCATGCGCCCAGAAGGCCGTTCGAGTTCCAGCCACCCCAGCGGTCGATCGTCGGCTCGAGCATGTCGACGCCGCCAGCTTCCAGCGCGACCTTGCCTTCGGCGAACATGGTGTCCTGGTCGGGCAGTTCCTTGAAGTTGACGGTGATACCGGTGGCAGCAGTAAAGGCCGGGAACACCTTTTCGGCCAGGGCCGGATAGCCCGCCCAGCCGATGAAGTTGACTTCGCCCGACGAGGCCAGGGCCTTGGACGAGATGATCGCGGGCGCAGCGAGGATGCCCGCACCGGCAGCGGAGCCTTGCAGGAACCGGCGGCGGCTGAAGGCGGATTTGTCGTGAGTCACGGTAGTCTCCCTTGTTTGAAAGGTATGAAGCGCGGGCTGTCCCCGGATTTTATCGTTTACGCGGGCGCACCGGCACTGACTAGCAGACCCCGTGTAACAGGATCTTGTCAGTCGCAGGCAGCACTGCGGCGACGTGACCTTACTCCTGCATCGGGTGGGGCTGTCAACGGCACAATGCGTTGATACAACCATGGGTAAGCGCGGTGACCGCGATAGATGGTTTCCTGGGCGGACCTCGTGCGACACATCATCTGGCGACAGGCGATGCGGCGCCGATATCGGCCTGGGCGACCGCTACCGATTTCAGCACCGCATGGACCGCGACCCCCGGCGCAAGTCCCAGGGCCTGGGCTGACCGGCGGGTCAGCCGCGCCAGCAGGAACTCGGACCCAAGGCTCATCCGCACAAGAACGCCCGGCCCGTGTCCCTCGTGCAAGGCGACCACCGTGCCGGGCAGGATGTTCAGCGCCGACAGCCCGACCGGCCTGACGCGCGACAGGATCACGTCCTGAGCCGCGATCCGCACCCGGACAGCGCGACCGGGTGCGCCCGCAACATGGGGCAACCACAAGGGGCCTGCCGCCGTCTCCAGCCGGGTCAGCCCGTCTTCCTCGTGGCTTGCGATCCACGCGGTCAGCACGGCCCCCGCGTCGCGCAGGCCGAGATGCTGTGCCGTGACCGGGTCCGAAAGGATCTCAGCCGCTGGTCCAATTGCCGCCACCCGGCCCGCCTCGATCACCGCAATGGTGGTGGCCAGCCGCGCAACTTCGGGCAACGCATGGCTGACGTATAGAATTGGCAAGCCGGTTTCGTCCCGCAGCGCCTCGATATAGGGCAGGATCTCCGCCTTCCGTGCCTCGTCAAGCGCGGCAAGGGGTTCATCCATCAACAGAAGTCGGGGGGTTGCCAACAATGCCCGCCCGATGGCCACCCTTTGCTTCTCGCCACCCGACAGCGTGCCGGGTCGGCGCGACAAAAGCCCGCCGATCCCCAGAAGTTCGACCACGCGCGCCTGTCCTTCGACCTTGCGGCGGCGGATACGGGCCGCGTAGGTCAGGTTCTCGGCCACCGTCATGTGCGGGAAAAGCCTTGCGTCCTGAAATACATACCCGACTCCGCGCAGGTGAGGTGGCAGGTCGTTCAATACCATACCATCCAGAACGACGCGCGCATCATCGGGCCGCAACAGCCCGGCCACGGCGTTCACGATGCTGGTCTTGCCGGACCCCGACCGCCCGAACAGACAGGTCAGCCCCCCCGGCAGGACCATGTCGACGTCCAGCCGGAAGTCGGGAAAGGCGTGGCGCAGATGGATGTCCAGCGTCATCGCCCGGCGATCCTGCGCGCCACGCGCCGCGCCAGCCATTCAGACAACGCCAGCGCCGCCATTGCCACCGCGACCGATACTGCCACCAGCCGCAACGCCGCCCCGTCACCGCCCGGGACCTGCAGGAAGGCATAGATCGCTGTCGGCAATGTCTGCGTCTCGCCGGGGATGTTGGCGACAAAGGTGATGGTCGCTCCGAACTCGCCCATTGCTTTGGCAAAAGCCAGCACGGCCCCGGCGATGATCCCCGGCAGGATCAAGGGCAAGGTCACTGTCCCGAACACCACCAGCCGGGACGCGCCAAGGGTCGAGGCCGCCTCCTCCAGCTTCGGGTCGACCGCTTCGATCGCCAGCCGAATGGCCCGGACCAGCAGAGGAAAGGCCATCACCGCCGCCGCGAGTGCGGCCCCCGTCCAGCGGAATGCGAAAGTGAACCCGAACCAGTCCCAAAGGCTTGCCCCGATCCAGCCCTGCCGCCCAAAGGTCAAAAGGAGGAGATAGCCGGTCACGACTGGGGGCAGGATCAAGGGCAGATGGACCAGCCCGTTCAACAGCCCGTGCCCGACAAACCGGCCCCTTGCCAGGGCATAGGCCACCAGAACGCCGACCGGCAGGCTTGCAAGCGTCGCCACCAGCGATACGCGCAAGGACAACATCAGCGCTGTCGCCGCTTCGGGGGAAAGCCAGTCCAGCATCGGGTCAGGCTGCCCTGTCGCGCAGTGTCATGGCAAGACCTGGAAGCCTTGGGCCACGAAGACCGCATCGGCCGCGGGCGTTTCGAGATAGTCGAGAAAGCCCTGCGCTTCGGTCGCAGAGGTCGTCGTCAGGGCGGCGGGATACACTATCGGCGCGTGACTGGCGTCCGGGAAGGTTCCGACCACCGTCACCCCCTGCCCCGCAATCGCGTCCGAAGCATAGACGATCCCCAACGGGGCCTCGCCGATCTCGACCAGCTTCAGCGCTGCACGCACGTTTTCGGACTGCACCACGCTGTCTTGAACGCTTGCCCAAAGGCCGAGGTTTTCCAGCGCCCCTTTGCCGTATTGCCCGGCTGGCACCGAATCGACCTGTGCCATCGCCAGCTTGCCGCCGGCCAGAAGCCCTGAGAGGTCCAGCCCCCGGTCGATGACCAGTGGCGCAACCGAGCCATGTGCAACGAGGACCAGCCGGTTTCCCAAAAGCTCGCGGCGGCTTTCGGGTCGGATCAGGCCCTTGGCCGCCAGATCATCCATCCACTGCACTGATGCCGACAGGAAGATATCGGCAGGCGCGCCCTCGGAAATCTGCCGCGCCAAGGCCGGGGTAGAGCCATAGGCCGGCACCACGGGAATTCCGGTCTCGGCTACGTAGCCGGTCGCGATTTCGTCAAGGGCGGTCTTCAGGCTGGCGGCGGCAAAAACCGTTATGTCGGCCAGCACCGGCTGGGCCGCCAACAGCGCGACAGCGGCAAAGATAAGGAAACGCATTGCAGCCCCGTTATGTTCTGACAAACATATTGCTGTGGGCGGAGGCGAGGCAAGCGTTATTTCCCGGCAGACATATCCGTCAACAGCGCCGCGATCCGCGCAATTTCGGGCGCGGCCGCGTGATCGACTGCTGCAAGCATCGCGCGGTAGGCTGCCAGCACCTCGCGCCCGTCTTCGGTCAGGGTGGCACCGCCGCCGCCCGCGCCGCCCCGCGCGGACTGCACCAGCGGCAGACGGAACACCGCGTTCATCTCCTCGACCAGCGCCCAGGCGCGCTTGTAGCTCATCCCCATCGCCCGGCCTGCGGCGGCGATCGACCCGGTTTCGGCGATCCGCGCCAGAAGCTCGCCCTTGCCCGGGCCGAAGACCAGCCGGTCGCCGAACAGAAGCCGCAGTCGCAGGGTCACCGGATCATCCACCATGCCCGCAGCATCACCACAGGGCACGGCGGTAGCAAGCTCTGCCCAAGGATTTTCATTGCTTTTCGCTTCCGAAATGTTTCGGATACCAGCCAAAGGGGTTTGAATCCGATGTTAGTCACATGGCGACCTTGAAAGACATCGCCCGAAAGCTTGACCTGTCGATCACGCAGGTCAGCCGGGCGCTTAACGATCATTCCGACGTTGCCGAGGAAACCCGGCTGCGGGTGAAAACGACGGCGCACGCGATGAACTACCACCCGAACGCCTCGGCCCGCAAACTTGTCTCTGGCCGGTCGGGCATTGTCGGCCTTGTCGTGCCGCAGCGGCGCGATCTTGGCCAGGACGGAATCTTCCTCGAAGTCGTCGCGGGCCTGTCCGCCCAGTTTTCCGGTCGTGGAATGCAGTTCGTGCTGCACTTGCAATCGGAGACCGAACCCACGCTGCCGGTCTACCAGAAGCTGATCGGCAAGGCGCTTCTGGACGGGTTCGTCCTGATCGACCCGCAGGACCACGACCCCCGGATCGATTTCCTGCGCAAATCCGGCATTGCCTTCGTCGTGCATGGACGCAGCGGCGACATCATCGACTACCCCTATTTTGATATTGAGAATGAACAGCTTGCCCACGATCTTGCGCATTACCTCCTGCAGCGCGGCCATCGCCGGATCGCGTTTCTGAACGGGGTTGCCGGGAGCAGCTACGTCACGGTGCGTGAGGCTGGCTACCTGCGGGCCCTGCACGCCGCAGGGGTGCCGCCGCAACCCGGCTTTCACCTGAACGGCGACATGGACGAGGCCAACGGCCTGACCGACACGATCCGCCTCTTCACGGGCGACGCACCCCGCCCGACCGCGATCATCTGCGGCAACGTCCGACTGGCGCGCGGTGTCTACCAGGCCCTTGCGGCACTTGGTCTTTCGGTCCCGGGCGACGTCTCGGTCGTGGCGCATGACGACGAATTGCCATCTCTGCGTGCCTCGGCCTTCTTTCCGGCGCTGACCGTGACCAAGGCCCCGCTCCGCGACAGCTGGGAGCCGCTGGCCGACTGCCTTGCCGGGGCCATCGAAGGCAAGCCCCTTGGCAGCCTGCAACGCATCGGTCGTTACAGCCTTATCGAACGGAATTCCGTCGCCAGCGTCTGACCGCGCCGAACTAGATCGAATCGTTGACCGAAAGCGCTTTGGAGACTATCTTTTCCGAAACGTTTCGGATTTTTTCGGACGTTTTGAACAGGAGATGGCACGCCACACCGGCGGCCTTTGGGAGGATTGCTTATGAAAATCATCAAAGGCCGCGCACTCCGCGCGACCGCCACTGCTGCTATGCTCGCTGTCTTTGGCGCGCCTGTTTCGGCAGAAGAACTGTTCTACGTCTCGGGTGCCGTCGGCAACGCGGTCGAGAACTTCAAGACGCTCGTCAAGCCATGGGAAGAAGCGACCGGCAACACCGTGACACTGGTGCCGATGCCTGCCTCGACCACCGACCAGTTCGGCCAGTATCGCCTGTGGCTTGCCGCCGGGGCCACCGACATCGACCTTTACCAGACCGACGTGATCTGGGCACCGCAGCTGGCCGACCACTTCGTCGACCTGACCGATGTGGCCAAGGACCTTGCGCCGACCCACTTTCCGTCGATCATCCAGTCGCAGACCGTGAACGGCAAGCTTGTCGCCCTGCCGATCTTCACCGATGCCCCGGCGCTTTACTACCGCAAGGACCTCCTGGAGAAGTATGGCAAGACCCCGCCGAAAACCTGGGCCGAGCTGACCGAAACCGCGCAGATGATCCAGGACGCCGAGCGCGCCGAGGGCAAGGCCGATCTCTGGGGCTTCGTCTGGCAGGGCAACGCCTATGAGGGCCTGACCTGCAACGCGCTGGAATGGATCAAGTCCTTCGGTGGCGGCCAGATCGTCGAGCCCGATGGCACGATCTCGGTCAACAACGCAAATGCCGTGGCAGCGCTTGAAACGGTCAAGGGCTGGGTCGGCACGATCAGCCCGGATGGGGTTCTGGCCTACCAGGAAGAAGAAGCCCGTGGCGTCTGGCAGACCGGCAATGCCGTCTTCATGCGCAACTGGCCCTATGCTTACGGCCTTGGCAACGGCGAAGATTCGGCGGTCAAGGGGCTCTTTGCCGTGACCACCCTGCCGGTCGGGAAGGAAGGCGACACTTCGGCGGCAACGCTGGGTGGCTGGAACGTGGCTGTGTCGAAGTATTCGACCAAGCAGGACGCCGCGATCAGCCTGGCGATGTATCTTGCCGGACCTGAGGCGCAGAAGCAGCGCGCCATCGCGGAATCGAACCTGCCAACGATCATCGCGCTTTACGACGACGCCGACATCGCTGCCGCGCAGCCGATCATCCCGCAATGGAAAGATGTGTTCCTGAACGCAGTTCCGCGCCCATCAGCCCCGACGCTGGGCAAGTACAACGAGGTTTCGGCGAAGTTCTGGTCGGCTGTCCACAGCACGCTGTCGGGCGAAGGCTCGGCTGCCGAAAATCTGGAACTCCTCGAAGTCGAGCTTACGGACCTCAAGGGGTCGGGCTGGTAAGTCCTCCCGGAGCTGACTGACCCCAGCGGCGGGCGGCTTACTTCAGGGCAAGCCGCCCGCCTTTTCTAACCGGGTCCGCAGGGGGACCCGACAGGGGAGGATATCATGGCAACAAATGACGGGGGGCTCAGCCTCTCGCAACAACGGCAACGCGCGGCCTTCTGGTTTCTTGCGCCGATGCTTGCGGCACTGTTCTGCGTGGCCGCCTGGCCGCTTTTGCGCACGATCTGGTTTTCGCTGACCAACACACTTCTGTCCGACCTTTACGGTGGTGAGTGGATCGGTTTCGACAACTATCTCTCGATCCGAACGCTGGAAAGCGGGCGGGTAATCTATCGCGGCACGCTGGTCGACCCGGCCTGGTGGAACGCGGTCTGGAACACGGTGCGCTTCGCCTTCGTCTCGGTCTTCTTCGAGACCCTGCTGGGCCTGATTGTCGCCCTCGTCCTAAACGCCGAGTTCAAGGGCCGAGGCCTTGTGCGCGCGGCCATTCTGATCCCCTGGGCGATCCCGACCATCGTTTCGGCGAAGATGTGGGCCTGGATGCTGAACGACCAGTTCGGGATCATCAACGACATCATGCTGAACCTTGGCCTGATCGGCCAGAAGATCGCCTGGACCGCGTCGGTCGACACCGCGATGTATGCCGTTCTCATGGTCGACATCTGGAAGACCACGCCCTTCATGGCGCTGCTGATCCTGGCCGGCTTGCAGATGGTCCCGCGTGATATCTACGAGGCCGCGAAGCTGGATGGCGTCAACCCGGTCAAGGTGTTCTTCAAGATCACCCTGCCCTTGATCCGCCCGGCGCTGGCCGTCGCGATCATCTTCCGGATGCTGGACGCGCTGCGTATCTTCGACCTGGTATACGTGCTGACGCCCAACAGCGCCGCCACCAAGATCATGTCGGTGATCAGCCGGGAAAACATGATCGACTTCGACAAGTTCGCCTACGGCGCGGCGCAGTCGACGCTGCTTTTCGCGATCATCGCGATCTTCGTCAGCCTCTACATCTGGCTGGGCAAGGTTGACCTTTCCGGGGAGGGCCAGAAATGACCGCGCAGAAACTTCCTATGCGATCGTCACCTCTTTCGCGACGGGGACCGAGCTCTTCAAGGTCAACTACTGGCCCAAGGCCTTCAACTGGGGCAACTACGAATCCGTCCTGGGCGGGCGGAACTTCGTGCGCTCGATCGGCAACTCGATCTTCATCGCGACGACCACCGTCGTCTTCGCGCTGTTCCTGGCCGTCACCGCCTCCTATGCGCTTGCACGGGTGCGGTTCCGCGGGCGGGGCCTTCTTTTGATGATGATCCTTGCGGTGTCGATGTTTCCGCAGATCGCCGTCCTTGCGGGCCTGTTCGAGCTTGTCCGCTTTCTGGGGATCTTCAACACGCCTTACGCGATGATCATGTCCTATGTGATCTTCACCCTGCCCTTCACGGTCTGGGTGCTGACAACCTTCATGCGCGACTTGCCCGTCGAGATCGAGGAGGCCGCCATCGTCGACGGCGCAACCCCCTGGATCATCATCACCCAGGTGTTCCTGCCGCTTCTGTGGCCCGCCTTGGTGACGACTGGCCTTCTGGCCTTCATCGGTGCCTGGAACGAATTCCTGTTTGCCCTGACTTTCACCTCCTCCGAGACGACCCGGACGGTGCCAGTGGCCATCGGGCTTCTGTCCGGCGCAAGCCAGCAGGAAATCCCGTGGGGTCCGATCATGGCGGCAAGCGTCATCGTGACCGTCCCGCTGATCATCCTCGTCCTCATTTTCCAACGCAAGATCGTCGCGGGTCTGACCGCGGGCGGCGTGAAGGGCTGACATCATGGCAAAGATCGAACTGAAGAACGTCACCAAGTCCTACGGCGCCGTGCAGGTGATCAAGGGCATCGACCTCACTATCGAGAAGGGCGAGTTCATGGTCTTCGTCGGGCCTTCGGGCTGCGGCAAGTCCACGCTTCTGCGCCTGATCTCGGGGCTGGAGGAGATAACCACCGGCGACATGCTGTTCGATGGCGAGAAGGTGAACAACCTGATCCCGTCCAAGCGCGGCATCGCAATGGTGTTTCAAAGCTATGCGCTTTATCCGCACATGAAGGTCTACGACAACATGGCCTTCGGGATGAAGCTGGACAAGACCAGCCCCGAAGAGATCAAGAAGCGCGTCGAATCCGCAGCCAAGCTTCTGCAGATCGACCACCTCCTCGACCGTCTGCCAAAGCAACTGTCGGGCGGCCAGCGCCAGCGCGTCGCCATCGGCCGCGCCATCGTCCGCGACCCCCGCGTGTTCCTGTTCGACGAGCCGCTGTCGAACCTGGACGCAGCCCTTCGCGTCCAGACCCGTCTGGAAATCGCCAAACTCCACCACTCGATGTCCAACGTCACGATGATCTATGTGACCCACGACCAGGTGGAAGCGATGACGCTGGCCGACCGGATCGCCGTCCTGCGCGACGGCAAGCTGGAACAGGCAGGCAGCCCGGCCGAGCTTTACGAACATCCGAACTCGCTCTTTGTCGCGGGCTTCATCGGCAGCCCGAAGATGAACTTCCTGACCGGCAAATTCGCCGCCGACCACGGCTGCACCACGCTTGGCGCGCGGTCGGAACATATCGACGTCGTCGACAGCGGCCCCTGGTCTGGCGAAGTCCTCCACGTCGAGGACCTGGGCTCGGACCACTTCCTCTTTGTCGAGATCGGCAGCGATGAGCCTGTCATCGTCCGTCGCCCCGGCAAGGCCAACATCGCGGTCGGCGCGAAAGTGTCACTCGCGCCGAAGGCCGACCACCTCTACCGCTTCGACGCGGACGGCAAACCCGTCCTCTGACCCCTACCCCGCGCGCCCGGGCACCCCCTGGGCGCGCATCCATTTGAAGGAGACTATCCATGACCATCCGCGTCACCGTCTGGGGCGAGAATGTCCATGAACAGAAGAACAAAGTCGTGGCCGAGGTCTACCCCAAGACCATGCACGGCACGATTGCCGAGTTCCTGAACAAGGAAGAGGGCATCACCGCCTCGACCGTCACCCTGCAGGACAAAGAGCATGGCATGACTGAAGCCAAGCTCAAGGAAACTGACGTCCTGATCTGGTGGGGCCACGCCGCCCACGGCGATGTTGACGACAAGATTGTCGAGCGCGTGGCCGAGGCCGTCTGGTCCGGCATGGGCGTGATCTTCCTGCACTCCGCCCACTTCTCCAAGCCCTTCAAACGCCTGATGGGCGCGCCCTGCAACCTTTCCTGGCGCGAAGCCGGCGAACGTGAGCGCCTCTGGGTCACCTCGCGCCAGCACCCCATCGCCCGCGACATCCCCGATCACTTCGAGATCGAATACGAAGAGATGTATGGCGAGCCCTTCGGCGTCCCCGAACCGCTGGAAACCGTCTTCGTCAGCTGGTTCCAGGGTGGCGAGGTGTTCCGCTCCGGCCTGACCTACCGCCGTGGTGCGGGCAACATCTTCTACTTCCGTCCGGGGCACGAGACCTACCCGACATACCACCAGCCGATGGTGCAGAAAGTGATCTGCAACGGCGTCCGCTGGGCCTTCAACCCCGTGGCGCGACTGGCCAAACCCACCGACGCCCCGAACACCCCCATCGGCAAGACGCTGGAACCTCTGGAAGAACGCGGCCCCCGCCTGCACCACGACGGCGAGGCGGGGTTCCGCTGATGCAACCCGTCCGCATCCTGATCCTTGGCACCGGCGGCATGGCGAAGAACCATGCCGAAAGCTTTGCCGCGATCCCCGGCGTCACCGTCGTCGCCGGGATCGACACCCGCGCCGAACAACTGGCGACGTTCCAGGCGACCCACCACATCCCGCACGGCTTTGCCTCCGTTCAGGACGCCATCGCCTGGGGTGAGTTCGACGCGGTGACCAACGTCACCCCCGACGCGGCGCATTACGTCACGACCCTGCCCTTCTTGGCCGCAGGCAAGCATGTCCTGTGCGAAAAACCCCTCGCCACCAACGCCGCCCACGCGACCGAAATGGCTGCGGCTGCCGCGAAGGCGGGCGTCGTGAACATGGTCAACCTGACCTACCGCAACGTGCCCGCCCTGCAGAAAGCTGCGCAGATGGTCCGCGACGGCGCCATCGGCACGATCCGGCATTTCGAGGCCTCCTACCTGCAAAGCTGGCTGACCCAACCCGCCTGGGGGCACTGGGACAAGGAGCCGCAGTGGCTCTGGCGCTTGTCCTCAAAGCACGGGTCTAAGGGCGTTCTGGGCGACGTCGGCATCCACATCCTCGACTTCGCGACCTTCATCGCGGGCATGGACGCCACGCAAATCTCCTGCCTCCTGCAGACCTTCGACAAGGCACCCGGTGGGCAGATCGGCGAGTATGTGCTGGACGCCAACGACAGCGCTACGATGCAGGTCCGCCTGTCCAACGGCGCGCTGGGAACCGTGGCGGCCACCCGCTTTGCCACCGGGCACCTCAACGACCTCCGCCTGCGGCTTTACGGGATGACTGGCGGTCTGGAAGTGAGATTCGAGAAAGCCGAAAGCCACCTCCGCGCCTGCCTTGGCGACGACATCAACAGTGGCACCTGGCATGACGTCGACTGCCCCGCCGTCCCCACCGTCTACCAGCGCTTCATCGCCGCGATTCGGGGCGAAGGCCCCGCTGACCCCGACTTCGCCCGCGGCGCCGCGCTGCAGGTCCTTCTGGACAAGGCCGAGGCTTCCGCCGGCCAAGAGGGCAAACTGCTGGCCGTCTGACACAAACGGGGCGGGACATCGCTCTCCCGCCCTGATTTGCCCATTCCCAAATACTCCCGCGCGGCGCGCCCCCGAGGAGGAGGGCGCAAGCCCCGACGACGAGACAAAAGACGTGCGCGTCAGCGCTCCTTTTGAAACCCGACCCGACCCGCGCAGCCGTCAGCCGATCAGCGCCTTCACTTGCGCGGTAAAATCCTCGCCCCGCTTTTCAAAGTTCGGATACTGGTCAAAGCTGGCGGCCGCCGGGGCCAGCAGCACAACCTCCCCCGCCAGAGCCTCTTCCGCCGCCCGCGCCACCGCCCGCGCCATCGTTTCGCAGATCTCGTGTGGCGTTTCGCCGATCTGCAAAGCAAAGTCCCGCGCCGAATGGCCGATCAGATAGGCCTTCACCACCGACCCCAGCATCGGCTTCAGTGCGGCAATCCCGCCGTCCTTGCCCATCCCCCCCGCAATCCAGCGGATCTTCGGAAAGGCCTGCAACGCCTTCGCCGCCGAATCCACATTCGTCGCCTTGGAATCGTTCACGAACCGCACCCCGGCGCGTTCGCCCACCAGCTGGCTCCGGTGCGGCAGCCCCGCGAAGGAATGCAGCGCCCCCTCGATCAGCTTTGGCGCCAGCCCCAGCGACCGGCAGGCCGCATAGGCTGCGCAGGCGTTCTGGTGGTTGTGCGCGCCCGGCAGGCCCTTGATGTCGCGCAGGTCGATCGAGGCCACCTGCCGGCCCTTGCGCCATTCCGCAAGGAACCCCTTCCGGGCAAAGACCGACCAGCCAAAGCCTTCCAGCTTCTGCCCCGAGGACACCCGGATCACCCGGTCGTCCTGTGCGCCTTGCGCCAGCGCGCCCGCAAGGAACCGCCCTTCGACCTCGTCGACGCCCACCACAGCCCGGTCCGGGCCCCCCAGCGTGAAAAGCCGTGCCTTGGCCGCGAAATAGCCGCCCATGCCGCCATGCCGGTCCAAATGGTCGGGCGAAAGGTTGGTGAAGACCGCCACATCCGGCGTGAGTGCCCGGGCAAGCTCCGTCTGGTAGGACGAAAGTTCCAGCACCACCACTTCGCCATCCTGTGGCGGCTCGATGGACAGAACCCCGGTGCCGATGTTCCCGGCCATCTGGCTTGGGCGACCCGCCTCGATCAGGATGTGATGGATCAGCGCGGTCGTGGTCGATTTCCCGTTCGACCCGGTCACGGCCACCACCTTGGGCGGGGTCTCCATCTCGGCCCATTCGTCCGAGGCAGCGCTCTGGAAGAAAAGCCCGATGTCGTTGTCGACGGGAATGCCCGCCTCCAAAGCTCGGGCGATTACCGGGTGCGGCGCGGGGTAAAGATGCGGGATACCGGGCGAGGTCACAAGGCAGGCCACTCCCTCCAGCCCCGAGTGCCGTGTCAGGTCGGTCAGCGCATGCCCCGCAGCCTCGGCCTTGGCACGTGCTTCCGGGCTGTCGTCCCAAAGAACAGGCTCCGCCCCTCCGGCCCGCAGCGCATCGGCCGTGGCAAGGCCTGACCGTCCCAGCCCCAGCACCGCGACCCGCTGCCCCTTGTAGCCCTTCACCGGGATCATCGTTTTCCCCTTTCTCAATGTTGCGTCAGGGATAGGTCAGGGCGCGCACAAGGGAAAGGGGTGTCGGGGCCCCCGACGGCTTCGGCTTGTCTATTGGGCCGGGGCAGGCAGGTCGCGATTGCACCGGAAGCCGGTGTTCAATGCGCTTATGCCGCCAGCGCGGCTAGGCAAGTCCCGGCAGGTCGCGCTGGCCAAGGTCCCACAAAGCCTCTACCCCCGGGCGGTGAACCGAGTGCGGCAGCTGCGCCAGGATCAGCGCGCGGAAGTTCTTCGTCACCTTTTGCGTGGCAGGGTGCAGATCACCCAGCGTTGCGCGGAAGATCGCCAGAGCCGCCGCATAAAGCTGCTCGGCCTCGTCCGGACGGCCCTGCACCTCGACCACTCCGGCCAGGTTGTTCAGCCCGACGCCATAGTCGCGATGCGCTTCGCCGATGGTCGCACGGTCGATCTCCAGCGCCTGCCGAAAGAGGGACTCGGCCTCGGGCATCCGCCGCATGGACCGCACGACTTCCGCCAGCGCACAAAGTCGCGCCGCGTAGTCGGGATGCGTCCGGCCCGTAAGCTGCAGGTCCAGTGTCAGGGCCTGGCGGTGCAATTCCTCTGCAACGGGAAGCCGCCCCAGCTTTTCGGCCAGTTGCGCCAAGCCCGTCAGGCAGTCGATCACCACCGGATGTGCGCCCCCGGCCAGCCCCCGCGCCAGCTCAAGCGCCTTGTGCTGCAAGGGCTCGGCCTCGCTGTCGCGGTCTTGCGCCACAAGGATGACCGCCAGCGCGTTCAGCCGTCCCGCATAGTCCGGATGCCCCTCGCCAAGCGTCGTCCGGGTCACTTCAAGCGCCTTTCTCAGCGCAGCCTCGGCATCGCTCAGGCGATCCTGCGCTTCCAGGACCCGGGCCAGTTGCGCCAGATGCTGTGCATGATCCGGGCTGGGCGGCCCGGCCTTGGCCCGACCGGTCTGAACGGCCTTGCGCAGGACCCCTTCCGCTTCGCCGGGACGGTCCTGTGCCTCGAGTGTCAGCGCGTGTTCGGCCATCGCTATCGCCCGGTCCTCGGGCGTCCCCGAGGTTTCGGCCAGCACCATAAGCCCCGTGCCCAGCCGGAACGCCGTCGTCAGATCGCCGGTCTGGCAGGCCAGCGCGCGGGCTTTCTGCAACGACCGCAGGTCGGGGTCCAGCCGCGCCGCAAGCGCATAGTGCCGCGCCGCATCCGGCCAGCGCATCGACGCTTCGGCGATCAACCCTTGTGCGAAGGCCAGCCGCGCGGTCCGATCCGCGGGCCCCGCGTTCATCGCCTGCAGCTCGGCGAAGACGTCACCCGCCGGGCCAAGGTCCACGGCGGCAAGCGCCGCCTTGGCATCGGTCAGCCGCCCAAGCCCCACAAGGCCAGAGGTGGCTGCGGCCTCGGTCAGGATCTGGGTCAGCTCGGCTTCGGGTCCCGTGGCCTCCCACGGCAGATAGGCCAGCCGCCGGACGATTTCCCCGATGGACTGGTGCAGTCCCGCCAGTTCGCCGCGTGTCGCTTCGGCCTCGGCAGGCGATAGGGCTCGCATACGCTGGAAGGTTGCCTCGCATTCGGCCTGCAGGGCGGCCAACTGCGCCCGCAACGTCACCTCGCGCCGCGACAGGGCGGCGTCCGCCAACCCCGGTGCCGACCCAAGCGCTTGGGCTGCCGTCTGATCCTGTGCCGCCACGTCCTACCCGCAGTAAAGCCGATACCGTCTCATCACCGATGGTCCCCGACGGTTTAGGGGACTGGTGGACGTGCGGCAAGAAAGACTGCCGAGCTGTCTGTCAAAGCCCTGACCAGTGGCGACGCCGTGCAACACTCGTCCCGCTCCCCTTGCGGCATTCCCGGTTCCCGCGCGACCGCCATGCCTGTATGACCTTGGCAAAACCCTTCACATGCCGGAGCCTGCCCCTTGGATCAAGCCAGCGCCATGCCGGTCTTCCCGATCGCCGAGACCCAGTTTGGCCGCATGTTTACGCTGCAGGGTGATACGGTGATCAGCCGGTCCTTGCGCATCTACGGCGAGTTTGCAGGCGATGAGGTCGACAGCATCCTGTCCCTCGTGCGCCCCGGGGACCATGTGCTTGATCTTGGGGCCAACATCGGCGTTCACACCCTTGCGCTGGCCCGAACGGTCGGTCCTGCCGGGCAGGTCACCGCGGTTGAGCCACAGCGGTTCTGCTTCCAGCTTTTGTGCGCCAATGTCACAGCGAACCAGCTGACCACCGTCGAATGCGTCCGCGCCGCCGTAGGCGATGTGCCGGGGCTTTGCGCCGTCCCGCGCCTTGGCCCGACTACGCGGCACAATGCCGGGGCGACCACGGTTTCTCTGGCCCCCGGGGCCACCAGTCAGACCGACACAGTGCCCGTGATCACCGTAGACAGCCTGGCCCTGACGCGCTGCGACCTGATCAAGATCGACACCGAAGGCTTCGAGGATCGCGTGGTCATGGGTGCGCGCCGCACGCTAGATACCCTGCGCCCGGTGCTTTACATCGAGGTCCACGACCGCGAAAAGCTTCAGCGCCTGTGCGGCCTTCTGAAGCCGCTCGGCTACAGCCTGATCCTGCACAGCACCCGGTTCTTCCGATCCGCCAACCCGGCGGGCGAACCGGCCAGTATCTTTTTGCCCAATGCCGGCGGCAGCGCACTGATCGCCCTGCCCCCGGGACGCACCCTTCCCGGCAGCCTCCCGGGCGAGATGCGCAGTCTGGCCTAACCTGTCGGCGCGTCCGCGATCGCCTGCATCTCGGCCTTCATCGGCCGGTATCTGAACCGGGCCGAAATGATGCCGTGGTCATTCGTCCCGCTGTCCTTGTGGTCATCCCAGTTCAGGTGGTCGTTCATCACCACCATTCCGTCGAACAGCCAGACGCGCTTGCGGCTGTTGTCGTAGAATTCCTGGCTGACAAGGATATGGTCCAGGCTTTCCATCATGTCCTGGTGGATGTGGGTGTAATAGACGTCCCGCGTATTGCGGTATTCCTGCAGCGTCTGCGCTGTATACAGCGCTGCATCTCCTCCACCGATGCTGTCGCCGACCAGATACTGCGGCTGTTCGGTCAGGATGTTCGCCGTGTTCGACATCTGGCTGTCGTTGATGTCGCCCAGCACAATGACGGGCGCGTCATTGCCCCGCATCAGACCCGTCAGCAGGAAGCGGAGCGCCGAGGCCTCGGCCGTCCGCCGGATCGTCGACAGCGCCGACCCGAGGTTGCCCTGATGCGGCTTGTAGGCCTCGCGGTCGGCATTGAACCAGCGTTCGCGGAAGACCTTGGTCGGGGCCTTGGACTTGAAGTGGCAGACGAAGACATGGACCGGCGGCTGGTCCTCCCGCGGGCGGATGGTGAAATGCAGGACCGGGCGGGAAAAGCTGCGCACCTTAACGCTGATCGCCGGGGTCTGCGGATCGTCGCCCCGGCTTTCCAGAACGAAGGCCTCGGGGAAATCGGTGATCCACTCGGGCACCCCTTCCAGCAGACCCTTTGCCACGATGCCCGCGCAGACAATGCGCGAGCCATCGGCATCTGGCGGGATCAGAAGATCATATTCCGCCGCAAGCCCTGCCTCGGCCACCACCCGCTCCAGCGAGGCCCGGTGCCACAGCTCTTGAAAGCCCATCACCTGCGGCTTCAACCGATTGAGGACGCGCTTTGTCCAGTCGATCTTGCGGTCATAGACCTCTTGCGACCAGCCATCTGCGTCGCTGTAAAGCGGCAGACCCGGTTCGTTCAGGTTCAGGAGGTTGAAAGTTGCAATGTCCAGCGAGCGAAGTTTCATGGCGAAATCCTTCCCGATTCAATGCTGCAACCGTAGCACGAAATGTGAAGGAGTTCGCCCCGAAAGCTAACGCACTTTCAGTGTCGCCAGCCCGATCATCGCCAGGATGAGGCTGATGATCCAGAACCTGATGACGATCTGCGGCTCGGCCCAGCCCTTCTTTTCGAAGTGATGGTGGATCGGGGCCATCAGGAAAATACGCTTCTTGGTCCGCTTGTAGTAGAGGACCTGGATGATCACGGACAGCGCCTCGACCACGAACAACCCGCCCACGATTGCCAGCACGATCTCGTGCTTGGTGCAGACCGCGATGGCGCCAAGCGCGCCGCCCAAGGCCAGCGACCCGGTATCTCCCATGAAGACCGCCGCCGGGGGGGCGTTGTACCACAGAAACCCCAGGCCAGCCCCGAAGAGCGCCGAGGCAAACACCACCAGATCCGAGGTGCCGGGGACATAATGCACCCCGAGGAATGTCGTATAGTCGACGCGGCCGACGACATAGGAGATGATCCCCAAAGTCCCTCCCGCGATCATCACCGGCATGATGGCAAGGCCGTCCAGGCCATCGGTCAGGTTTACTGCATTTGCCGCCCCGACAATCACCACCATGCCAAAAGGCACGAAGAACCAGCTTAGGTTCACCAGTGCGTCCTTGAAGAACGGGAATGCCAGCTGGTTGGTCAGCTCTGCCGGGTGGAACATCGAGGCGGCATATGTCGCCAGTGCCGCAATCAGCAGACCCATCCCCATCCGGATGCGCGAAGACACGCCCTTGGTGTTCTGCTTTGTCACCTTGGCATAGTCGTCTGCAAAACCGATCAGGCCGAAGGCGATGGTCACAAGAAGCACGATCCAGACATAGGGGCTGTCCAGTCGCGCCCAAAGCAGCGTCGAAAAGATCAGCGCCGACAGGATCAGAAGGCCGCCCATCGTCGGTGTCCCCGCCTTGGCGAGGTGGCTTTGCGGCCCGTCATCGCGGATCGGCTGACCCTTGCCCTGCTTGCGACGCAGAAGGTCGATCAACGGACGCCCGAAGATGAAACCGAAGATGAGTGCGGTCACGAAGGCTCCGCCCGCGCGAACAGTGGTATAGCGGAAGAGGTTGAAAAAGTCCCCGCCATCGGAAAACTCGGTGAGCCAGTAAAACATTTACGCAGTTCCTTCTGTCGGCGGCGTCCCGTGCCCCATTTTCCGGAGGGCGTCAACGACCAGACTGACTTTCGACCCCTTCGAGCCCTTGACCAAGAGGATATCGCCCGCGTCGATCAAGCTGCGGGCGTGGGCGGCAAGTTCCGGCGCTGTCTCGACCCACTCACCGCGTTGGTTGCGTGGCAGAGCGGCGTGCAATGCCCGCATGCGGGGTCCGACGCAGTGGATGATGTCGATCGCCGCCAGCCCGTCATGGCGGGCAATGGCTTCGTGCAAGGCCGCCTCGGTCGGCCCAAGTTCCAGCATGTCGCCCAGGATCGCAATCCGCCGCCCACCGCCCACGCGCCCGATCCCGTCGGTGGGCTTGGCCGCGACAAGCACATCCAGCGCCGCAGCCATCGAGGCCGGATTCGCATTGAAGGCATCGTCGATCATGTCGAAATAGGTCTCTTCGACGATATCCAGGACGATCCGCTCGCGGTGCCCGCGCCCCGGGGGCGGCATCCAGCGGCCAAGGTCATGTGCCGAAATCATCGGGTCGGCCCCCAGCGCTTCGGCAACCGCCAGCGCCCCCAGCGCGTTCAGCGCGAAATGCCGGCCGGGCGAGGACACCTTGTACAACAATGGCACCCCATGCCGTGTAGCCCGGCACACCGTCGCCCCATCGCCTAGTCGAGCCTCGACCAGCCGCCAGTCCGCGTCCGCGCCCATGCCAAAGGACACCCGCTGCGCACCAACCTCGGCCGCTTTTGCCGCAAGGATCGGGCTTGTCGCAAGATCGCCGTTGAAGACCGCGACCCCCGCGGGCACCAGCCCGTCGAAGATCGAGGCCTTTTCCTGCGCGATCCCTTCGAGACTTTCGAACGCCTCCAGGTGCGCCGGTGCGACCGTTGTGATCATCGCGACATCCAGATGCGCCAGACGGGCCAAAGGAGCAATCTCGCCCGGGTGGTTCATCCCGATCTCGATCACCGCAAAGCGGGTACCGACAGGCATCCGCGCCAGTGTCAGCGGCACGCCCCAATGGTTGTTGTAAGAGGCTTCCGCCGCATGGGTCGACCCTTGCCCCGACAGGATCGCCCGCAGCATTTCCTTGGTCGAGGTCTTGCCGACCGACCCGGTCACCCCTACGACCCGTGCCTTGGTCCGCGCCCGGGCAAAGGCCCCAAGTCCCTCCAGCCCCATCTGTACATCCGGCACGATCAGCAGCGGGGCATCGGGCGAAACCCCATCTGGCACGCGTGACACCAACGCCGCCGCAGCGCCCTTCTCCAGGGCCGCCGCGACGAAGTCATGCCCGTCGCGCACATCCTTCAGCGCCACGAAAAGATCGCCCGGCTGCAAGGTCCGGGTGTCGATCGTTCGCCGCATCCGAGGAGGTCCAGAGCATCAGATCACTCCATCCAGCGCAGCCACTGCGACGCTTGCCTGTTCCACGTCGTCGAACGGATAGACATCGGTCCCGATCACCTGTCCGCTCTCATGGCCCTTGCCCGCGATCAGAAGCGCATCCCCGGGCAAAAGCGCATCCACCGCCCGCAGGATCGCCTCGGCCCGGTCGCTGACCTCGTTCGCGTCGGGACAGGCCGCAAGGATCGCCGCCCGGATCGACGCCGGGTCCTCGGTCCGCGGGTTATCGTCGGTGACGTAAAGAACGTCGGCATGCGCTTTCGCCGCCGCCCCCATCAAGGGCCGCTTGGTCCGGTCGCGATCGCCGCCCGCGCCGAAGACCACCACGATCCGCCCCATCACATGTGGGCGCAGCGCCTTCAGTGCTGTCTCGATGGCGTCGGGAGTATGGGCGTAGTCGACATAGACCGCCGCCCCGTTCCGCCGGGTTGCCGCCAGCTGCATCCGGCCCCGGACGCCCGTGAGACGCGGTAGGACGGCCAGAACGGCCTCGGGCGCATCCCCGGCCGCAATCGCCAGCCCCGCCGCCACGGCCACGTTTTCAGCCTGGAACGCCCCGATCAGCGCCAGCCGGGTCTGGAAGGCGCGGCCCTGCCACAGATAGCGCACCTCTTGCCCCGTGGCGTCGGGCCGGGTCGCGGCAATCTGCAGATCCGCCCCCTGCCCCTTGCCGACAGTCAGCACCCGCAAGCCGCGCGATAGCGCCAGTTCAGCCATCGCGGACCCCTTGGCGCCGTCGAGGTTGACCACCGCTACCCCGTCCTCTGGCAAAAGCCGGGTGAAAAGCTGCGCCTTGGCCTCGAAATAGGCCTCCATCGTCTTGTGATAGTCGAGGTGATCTTGCGTCAGGTTGGTGAATCCTCCCGCCCGCAGCCGAACCCCGTCCAGCCGCCGCTGGTCGATCCCATGGGACGATGCCTCCATCGCCGCATGGGTCACACCCCCTTGCGCTGCCGCCGCCAGCAGCTTCTGCAGGGTGACCGGGTCAGGCGTGGTGTGGCTTGACGGAGCCGTCCAGGCCCCTTCGATCCCGGTTGTGCCGATGTTGATCGCCTCATGGCCGAGGGCAGCCCAGATCTGGCGGGTAAATGTCGCCACGGAGGTCTTGCCGTTCGTCCCGGTGACCGCGACCATTACATCGGGCTGCGCGCCGAACCACAGCGCCGCCGCGCAGGCCAGCGCCGCCCTGGGGTCTTCGGCCACCACCAGCGCCACATCACTGTCGCCCAGCACTTCGGCCGCCAGACGCACCCCTTCGGCATCAGTCAGCACGGCAGACGCCCCTTGCTCCAGCGCCAAAGGGATGAACCGCGCGCCATGAACCTGTGTTCCGGGCAACGCTGCGAAAAGCATGCCCGCCCGCACCGCCCGGCTGTCCACCGTCAGACCCGACAGCGCCGGGTCGCGACCAGCCCGGGCCGTCAGCCCAAGGTCGGATAGCCGTATCGCGCGCGCTGCCATCTTCGTTCCCGTCAGTTGCTGGCGGCTGTTACCGCATCCGTGGCCGGGGGTTCAAGCTTGGGCCGCAACCCCATAAGCGGAGCGACGCGCCGGATGATCTCGGCCGCGACCGGAACAGCCGTCCAGCCCGCCGTCCGCCGGATCTCGGACAGGGTGGTGTCTTCGGGCTCGTCCAGCGTCACGATCAGGACATACTGCGGGTTCGACGCCGGAAACATCGACGCGAAGGTGTTCACCACCTTGTCATCATAGTAGCCGCCATTCTTCTTCGGCTTGTCCGCCGTCCCGGTCTTTCCTGCGACCTCGTAGCCCGGCACATCGCCCAACGAGGCCGTGCCCTCGGTCACCACGCGGCGCAGCATTGCCACGGATGCCTTCGCTGTCGCCTCGGTCATCACCCGGACGCCGGTGGTCGCACCTGCGCGCTTCAGAAGCGTCGGCTTGACCATCACGCCCCCGTTGGCAATCGCGGCATATGCCGCCGCCAGATGGAGCGGACTTGCCGACATCCCGTGGCCATAGGACGTTGTGATCGTCACGATCTCGGGCCATTTCTTCGGGATCAGCGGCTTGGCCCCCGGGGCCTCGACCAGTTCCACCGGCGTCGGCTCGAAAAACCCGAGCGACTTCAGGAAGGCCTGCTGCCGCAAGGGCCCGATCATCAGCGCGATATGCGCCGTGCCGACGTTCGACGATTTGGCGATCACATCGCTCACCGACAGCAGGGGACCGTAGTTCTTGCCTTCGAACTCCTTGATCTTGAATTTTCCCCAGATCAGCGGCGCATTGGCATCGACCATGGTTTCGGGGGTGACCAGTCCCAGCTCCATCGCCTGCGCCGCCGCAAAGATCTTGAAGGTCGAGCCGAGTTCGTAGACCCCCTGCACCGCCCGGTTGAAGAGCGGGCTATCCCCCGGTTCGGCGGTCTTGTCGACATTCGGCGTCGGCCGGTCGTTCGGATCAAACGTCGGCAGCGAAGCCAAAGCCAGAATTTCACCCGTCCGCGCATCCATCAGGATCGCCGCCGCGCCCTTGGCGTTCAGCATTCCCATACCCGCCGACAACACCTCTTCGATGGTCGCTTGCAGGGACAGGTCGATCGACAGCGTCAGGGGCTTTCCCCCTTGAGCCGGGTCGCGCAGGCGCACATCCAGCGCCTTCTCGATCCCGGCGGTGCCGATCACTTCGGCCGAATGCACGCCCTCGGCCCCGAAGGAGGTCCCGCCAAGAACATGTGCTGCAAGCGTTCCGTTGGGGTATAGCCGCATCTCGCGCGGGCCGAACAAAAGGCCCGGATCACCGATCTCGTGGACGCGCTGCATCTGTTCGGGCGACATGACCTTGCGAACCCAGACGAAACTGCGCCCGTCGGTGAACCGGCGTTCCAACGCCTTGGCGTCCAGTTCGGGGAAGATTTCTGCCAGCTTCACAGCCGCGCCCTTCGGGTCGACCATGACCTTCGGCTGGGCATACAGCGCATAGGTCATCATGTTCGTCGCAAGAATGCGCCCGTTTCGGTCGGTGATGTCCGCCCGCTGCGCGATGATTTCGGCCCCGGGGGCGCTGGCGCGCGGCTCCATGGGCTCGGTCGCGGCCATCAGCCCCATGCGCGCGCCGATCGCCCCAAAGACCATGACAAAGCTTGCGCACAGGATCACCAGCCGGAACTGCGCACGCCCCCGCGCCTTTTCCCGCATCGCTTCGTGCCGAAGCTTGAGGTTCTCCTTCTCGATCGTGTCGGGGTTCACCCCCTCTTGTCGGGCTTGCAGGATCCGGGCCAGCGGACGAAGCGGTGTGCGCATCACAGACCCTCCTCTGGCGCGGCAAGCGTGCCCTGAATGTCAGTGCTGAAACTGATCTCGGGCAGTCTGGTCTGCGGATAGGCCACCTGCGCCGCCGTGCCGAACTGCGAAGGCTCCATCGGCAAAAGCCCAAGGCGGTCGAAGTTCGCCGCGGTCAGACCACGCAGCCGGTCAGGGCGGTTCAGATAAGCCCATTCTGCCCGCTGAACCGACAGCGCCTCGCGCAGACCGACGATCTGGCGCTGCAGACCTTCAACCTCTTTCAGTGCGGCTTGCGTCGCATAGTTTTCGCGGTAGGCCCAGAATCCCAGGGCGATCAGTGCAAGAAACGACAGGACATAAAGGACAGAGCGCATCAGCGGCGGCCTTTCTTCTGAACTTCGGGCAAGCCCAGATCGGCCGCCGAAAGTGTCTTGGGCGCGGTTATCGTCCGCCGACCGATCCGCAGCTTGGCCGACCGGGCGCGCGGGTTCCGGGCAACTTCGGCCTCGTCCGGGGACACCGCCTTGCGCGTTACCATCTCGAACCGGGCCAAAGTATCGGCCTTGGCCGGCGCATAGCGGTTGGCGTTCGGATCATGGCCAGAGGCCAGCTGGAAAAACCGCTTCACGATCCGGTCCTCCAGGCTGTGAAACGTCACCACCGCCAGCAATCCCCCCGGCTTCAGCGCACGCTCTGCCGCCATAAGCCCTTCGGCCAGCTCGGAAAACTCGGAGTTCACCGCGATCCGGATCGCCTGGAACGACCGCGTCGCCGGATGGGACTGCCCGGGCTTCGGGCGCGGCAAGCACCGGCTGACGACCTCGGCCAGCTTGCCCGTCGTCGCAATCGGCTCCACTGCGCGGGCCGCCACAATCGCATGGGCAATGCGCCGCGACGCCCGCTCCTCGCCATAATGATACAGGATATCGGCCAGAACACCTTCGTCCGTGGTATTCACAAGGTCAGCAGCCGACGGCCCCGACTGGCTCATCCGCATGTCCAACGGCCCGTCCCGCATGAAGGAAAACCCGCGTTCGGCCTGGTCCAGCTGCATGGACGACACCCCAAGGTCCAGGACCACGCCGTCCAACGGCTCACCGGTCAGTGTGTCGAGGTCCGAGAAGGTTCCCGCCACCAGCTGCACCCGGTCGCCAAAGCTGCCCGCCCATGTCGCCGCCAGTTGCAGCGCCAGGGGGTCCCGGTCCACCCCAATCACCCGATCCGCGCCTGCGGCCAGCAAGGCCCGCGTATAGCCCCCCGCCCCCAGCGTCCCGTCCAGCCAGACGCCCGCGACCGGGGCGCATTCCCGCAAGATCGCCTCGATCAGAACCGGGATATGGGGATCATCGTGCGGGTGGCCTGGCAGCGGACCCTTCATCGGCCTACCCCGTCCGCTTGTGCCGCCCGACAAGGGTCAGCGGGTCGATGTCGTCTTCGTCGTCCTCGGCGAGTTCCGCCTCGTAGACCTCTTTGCGATACAGCCGGAAGCGGTTGGTGAAGCCCGCAAAGGCGGCCTCGCCACCTGCGGCAAGATCATCGCCGTGAAATCCCATCTTCTCGCGCACCTGAGGCGGCAGGACGATGCGACCCTCGCCATCGACCTCGACCATCACCGACCGGCTGATCAGGTCGCGTTCTGCACGAATGCGCTCTTTCGAGCCAAGCTCCATCGCCTCGATGTCTTCGGCCAGACGGTCGGCGCCAAGCTTCGAATAGCACTCGACGAAGGTCCGTGATTTGCCGCCATAGACCATGTAAAGCCGGGGGCGCTGCGAGTTTGAGGCCAGGGGATCATCAGCAAGAAGCACAGCGCGAAAGGCCGCGGGGATCGACACCCGGGCCTTCCCGTCTACCTTCTGGTAGAACTCGCCTCTGAACGCCTCTGCCATCGCCTTTCGGCCTTCTCAAAACCAAAACCAGCCCGAAGCGATGGAAATAAAATGGCGGACCGGGTTGCTGCCACTACCCGATCCGCCGCTGTCCCATCGCTGGGCGTCCAGCTACGCGCGCCACCTGGGGGAGATGTCTGCTCGCTCGCGCGCCGGATCTGTACGTCCGATGAAAGGGGCTGCCTGTATGAAGCTGCCTTACGCCTTGTTCGGGGTCTTTGGTCCGCCCCTGACTTTCACTTGCCCATCTCATCGTCGTGAAGAGACCTTGCATGGGATTTCATGGGAAAGCAAGGGAAATATTGGGGGAAAATGGGCTTTATCTTGTGCTTGAGGGGCCCGAAAAGCAGCATCTTGTGCCAGTTCCCGCCCCTGAAATCCAATTCCTAGACAAAGTTAGGCGACCGTCCCCCTACATCTTGTGTGCCAGTCACGCCTGATGACAGTCCCGTGATCTCCCAGGATTTTCTGTGACCCGGCTGATGACCCCGGAAATCGCGCGCCCACCCTCGCGAATCTGACCGATTCCAGGGGCCCAGGACAGGCTTTGCCCGCCCTTTCCCACGATTTCCCGTGCCCTGTGATTCGAAAGGCGCATCTACTGCGCTGCTGGCCGCCCGAAGAGAAGCCGCAGATAGCGTTCCAGATGATCGAACGCCTCGCGGGCGGGGCCTGGGTCATTCAGCGCCTTGGCCAGGATGATCCCGCCCTGCACCGCGACCTGGAACTGCTGGGCAAGGCCTTCTGCAGTCACCCCCGGAACCGGATGTGCGTTCAGCGCCGCTGCCAGATGGGGCAGCACATGCTGGAACCCCGAACTCACGCTCCGCGCCGCCGCGTCCCGCATCGCGGGCGAGGTTTCATAGGCCTCCTGCACCGTTGTGCCGGCCACGCAGCTGAATTCCGGGATCGGCTGGCCCAGAAGCTCGCGACGCAGGTCCAGGTAACCGAACACCCGGTCCAGCGGATCGGGCCGTAAATTGTAGGAGTGCGCCGCGAACATCCCCGACGTCATCTCGGTCCAGTCGTCGATCAGCGCCACGCCCAGCGCCTCTTTGCTGGCGAAATGGTGAAAGAAAGCCCCCTTCGTCACCCCCGCCGCCGCACAAAGGTCGTCCACGCTGGTCGCGGCAAAGCCCTTGTGACGCACCATTCCGCGCGCCACCTCGATCAGCCGCGCCCGCGCTTCGCCCCGTGCGGGTCGGTTCATTCTGCGAGAACTGGAGAGGGCTTGGTCATGCATCCTTGTCCCAAAGTGCGGGATCCGGTGTCAAGACAGCCCATTTCAACCCGAAGGGATCGACCAGCAGCCCCCAGGTATCGCCCCAGAACTGCCGCTCGAACGCGGCCACCGCCTTGCATCCGGCTGCCAAGGCACGGTCCCACCAGGCCTGACCGTCTGGAACCACCAGCTGCAGATGGCCCTTAGGCATCGGGTTGCCGGTCGCATCGACGCTGGACATGCCGGTCTCGTCGGTCAGCATAAGGGCACCGCCGTTGATTTCGACTTGCACATGCATGAACTGACCGGGCCGGTCGGCATAGGGCATCCGGCCGATATCCTTCGCGCCAAAGGCATTGATATAGAAGTCTGCCGCCGCCCCTGCCTGCCCGGCAAGGCAGAGATAGGGGATCACCCCCTGCATGATCCGGTCGGCAGGTCGATAGCGCTGATCGGCGGGAACGTCGTTTGGCATCTCTTTCCTCCATCAGTCGGCTTCAAAGAAGTCAGGTCCCTGGCGAACCCATCGCCATTGGGAAGGAGTGGTGCTCGTGCTCGACCACCCAATGCCCTTCGATCCGGCGCAGGCCCATCGTCAACCGACCGACAGGCGCATCGTCCATCGTGCACAACAGAACTGCCCGCACCCAGGCGACGTCCTCGCCCGCGACGATGTGCGTCTCGCGCAGTTCGAACCGACGCGAGCCCGGGTCGCCGAAAAACAGCGTCCAGGTGTCGCGGTAGGCGTCGATCCCCCTGGACTGAAGCGGCGCTGGCACGTCGAACATCACGATGTCGAGGCTTCGACCCCGAACTGCTGCCTCCAAGTCATGCGCACGGACCGCTGCCGCCCAGGCGTCGAGCATCTGCGCGATTTCGGCTTCGCTGCTCACGCTGCCGCAGCTTCGACCGCTGCGATGTCGATCTTGCCCATCTGCATCACCGCCGCCAGCGCCCGCCCGGCCCGCGCCCGGTCCGCGTTGGTCATCAGGTCATAGACCGGGGCCGGCACCACTTGCCACGACAGGCCATAGCGGTCCTTCAGCCAGCCGCAGGGGCCATGACTGCCGCCTTCGGACGCCAAGGCCTCCCACAGCCGGTCGGTTTCGGCCTGATCCGGCGTCT
Organism: Paracoccaceae bacterium; assembly: GCA_009773055.1. Taxonomy (GTDB): domain Bacteria; phylum Pseudomonadota; class Alphaproteobacteria; order Rhodobacterales; family Rhodobacteraceae; genus Tabrizicola. Next base: position 100,978 of record WOUW01000008.1, on the reverse strand, counting down.
TCACCGACACCGATACGCATTCCGACAAGGGGAACATCGGCCCCGCGTCAAGGATCTGGTAGGGCACAGCGTTCAGGGTGAAATCGACAACTTCGAAGAACGCATTCCCCTCCGGCCCGCCGTTATTGCTGGAATAGCTCGTCTCGACCCGGCTGTTTGGGATCAGGCTGCAATAGAAATCAGCCGCCTCGTGGCCCCTGCCGTTGAACCACAGCACCGTGCGAATGGAATGGGTCATGTGTCTCCTCCTCCGTTCTGGACGGGCATCGCGATGCCGACTCGCCTGTTATGATGTTCAGAATACCAACCAGTTGGTATGCTTTCAACGGAAAACATTCTAGCCGACCGCTGCGGCGCAGCCCGTCTTTAGGCCCGCGCGACCAGAAACCGGCAGGACGCGCCGATCCGGAACGATCCGTCGGCCTGCCGGAACGGCGCCAGCGCCGCGCGATGCGCGTCATCGACGGCCTCGTTGCCCACGAGCCCCTTCGCCCGCGCCGCGACGCCCGACGAGCCCAGACCCCGAACCGCCGTGGCCTCGTCGGGATAGCTCCAGCCGCTGTCCACATCGACCACGTCTTCCGGCATCAGCCCTGCCGCCTCGGCAAACCCCCGCAGCTTGTCCTTGTCCGACAGTGCAAACGGCCCCGCGGCCCCGGGCGGAGGGGCTGGCAACAGCGGGCGCAAGGCGCCGACGATCGCTGCCGCTTCCATCCCCTCCGGATCGCCCCAGGTCATGACGACCACCCTGCCGCCAGTCCGGGCCACCCGCCGCGCTTCGGACAGGGCGCGCACCGGGTCGCCGGCGAACTGAAAGGCGTTGAAGCCGGTGACCACATCGAAAGACCCATCCGCGAAGGGCACCGCCTCCAGATCGGCCAGCCGGAAATCACCCCCCGGCACCCGTTCCCGCGCGATGTCGAGCAAGGCCTCCGCGGCATCAAAGCCCGACACCACTGCCCCGCGCGCCGCCGCGATCCCGGCGGCCATCCCCGCCCCGCAGCCTGAATCCAGATACGCGGTCCCCGAACCGACTCCGCAATGGGTCAGCACCGCCTCATAGCCGGGACGGAACTGCCCTTCCTGGATCATCGCCCAGTCGCGCGCCGAAGCGCCCCACAAGGGACCATTCGCCCGGGCAGTGCCCGTGCCCAGAGGTTCCGTCGCCATGGTCACTTCTCCTGCAAAGGGTCAATGGTTCAGCAAGCGACGTCTTCAGGTCCAAGGCAAATGAAATCCGCACCGCGCGCGGGCAGGACCGGAAAGGGCCGGCCTCAGCCCATCCCGCCCGCGATCAGCCGCTGGGCAAGTCGCGTGTAGGGTTCGGCCAGCGGGCCATCCGTCGCCGCAATCGGCACGCCCGCGTCACCCGCCACCCGCACATCCAGCGCCAGTGGCAATTCTCCCAGGAACGGCAAGCCAAGCTTCTGCGCCTCGGCCGCCACGCCACCGTGGCCGAAGATATGCGCCTCATGCCCGCAGTTCGGGCAGATATAAGTCGACATGTTCTCTACCAGCCCCAGAACCGGGGTCTTCAGCTTGGAAAACATGTCCAGCGCCTTGCGCGCATCCAGAAGCGCCACGTCCTGCGGGGTGCTGACGACGATCGCCCCGGTCAACTGCGTCCTTTGGCACAAGGTCAGCTGCACATCCCCCGTGCCGGGCGGCAGGTCGATGATAAGGACATCCAGCTTCCCCCAGGCAACCTGCCCCAGAAGCTGCTGCAACGCCCCCATCAGCATGGGGCCCCGCCAGACCACCGCCTCGTCCTCCTTCAGCATGAGGCCAATCGACATCATCGTGACCCCGTGCGCGACCAAGGGCTCGATGGTCTTGCCATCGGGGCTGGAGGGTCGTTTCGACACCCCCATCATCTTCGGCTGGCTCGGCCCATAGATATCGGCGTCCAAAAGGCCAACCTTCCGCCCCCGCCGCGCCAGCGCCACCGCCAGGTTCGACGCCACCGTCGATTTTCCCACACCGCCCTTGCCGGACGCCACCGCAATGATCCTGTCGATCCCGGAAATCCTTTGCGGCCCGCCCGCTTGCGGCGTCGGGTGCTGGCCGATCTTCAACGTGGGAGGTGCCGCCTTCGCCGCCGGCCCATGCGCCGTCATCACCACCTGCACCGAGGTCACCCCAGGCAAGGCCCGCAATCACCCGCGTCGACTGACAGCGCCCGAATCAGATCCCGACCGACAAGATCGCCCCCGCCGGGGTGCGCGACCCCCGCCAAGACGCGCATCACCTGGTCCCGGTCCACCGCCATCGTTTCAACTCCGCTGAAGATTTGCACTAAGGTCGTAGCGTTTCAGCCGAAGGGCAAGGTCCGTTGACCAAATGCTCAAAAATTCGGCGAAGTCCCTCATAAATCATGACATTTCCGTGTCCTCAGCCATGCGGATGCTGCATGGCAGCATTGCAGACGGGCGGTATTGTGCATCTGCAGCATGGGGTCCATGTTACCCCTAACAGCGCGACAGAACGTTGCTGAAACTTTGAAGAGGCTTGAGTGACATGGCTTATGTGAACACCACCCGTATCGCCCGCAAGGGCTTTGCCGACCGTCTGGCGATGCTGCGCGACGCAGTCCTGACCGCGATTGCCCAGCGCCGCACCTACCTGCGCACCGTGGCCGAACTGAACGGCCTGACCGACCGCGAACTTGCCGATCTCGGCATCAGCCGCCTCGGCATCACCGAGATCGCGCATGAGGCCGCTTACGGCAAATAAGAATTCGTGAGGTCCCCTCCTCCTCCCTGGGACCAAAACGATATGCGGCGATGCCCTCCTCCTCCCTGGCATCGCCGCCCCAATCCGGGGCCGAACAGCCCCAAATCCATCGGCTGACCCACCCTCCTCCCGGGTCATCTGGTAACGCGGCGGTGCCCTCCTCCTCCCTGGCATCGCCGCCCTGAATTCCGGGCCGCAATGTCCGACCGACGTCCGGAGCCCCCTCCTCCTCCCTCGGGCTTCGCGATCCTGCGACGGTGTCCGCCCTCCTCCCAGGGCACCGTCGCCCCCATTCCGGGCCAGACAGGCCCTACAGACATCGGGCACCCACCCTCCTCCCGGGTCGCCTGGTACAGCGGCGGCGCCTCTCCTCCTCCCTGGCGTCGCCGCGCAAACCATCCCAAGGCCCCCTCCTCCTCCCTGGGGCCAAAAGGATCGCGACGGTGTCCGTCCTCCTCCCTGGACACCGTCGCCCCCATTCCGGGCCGAAAAGGCCCCAACGCAATCGGACGCCCCATTCTCCTCCCGGGGTGCGCCGATCTTGGCGCGCGGCCCCCAATCCTCCTCCCTGGGGGTCGCCGCCCTTTCTCCCTTGCAAGCTGCGCAGCGCCGCCAAATAGTCCGGCGGCCAAAGCGACGGCCAGGACAGGGAACAATATGCGGCTTTCACTTATTTCTGCGGCTCTGGTGGCCTCGCTCGTGGGCTTTGGCTCCACTGTGGCGCTTGTCCTGTCGGCCGCAGCCGCGCTCGGGGCAACGCCCGCGCAGACTGGGGCACCCGCATCCCCGTGGTGCTGGCATGGTCCACCCCCGGTGCCGCCTTGATCGCCGCGACCAGCGGCACGACCATGGCCCAGGCGGTAGCGGCCTTCGCCCTCGCCGGAACACTCGTGATCCTGACCGGCGCTATCAAACCCCTTGGTCGCCTTGTCAGCATGATCCCCGATGGCGTGGCCGCCGCCATGCTTGCCGGTGTCCTGTTGCCCTTTTGCCTGAAGGGAGCGTTGACGGTTCAAGCCGCCCCGGTCCTGATCCTGCCGATGGTTGCGGTCTTCCTTGCCGTGCGGCTGGTCAACCCCGCGCTGGCGGTGCTGGCCGCCCTCGGCCTTGGCCTCACGCTCGCCTTTGGCACCGGGGCCGCCAGCCTTCCCGCCCTCAGCCTGCCCCTGCCCGCCTTTACTTTCATCGT
>WOUW01000008.1:0-97046 GCA_009773055.1 Paracoccaceae bacterium | reverse complement strand
CCTGGTCACCATGGCCTCGCAGAACCTGCCCGGCTTTGCCGTCCTGCGCTCGGCGGGGTATGAGCCCCCGGTCCGCCCCGCGCTTCTGGTCACCGGAGCGCTCTCCACCGTCACCGCCTTCGTCGGCGGGCACATGGTCAACATGGCCGCGATCACCGCCTCGATCTGCCTTGGCGACGATGTCCATCCCGACCGCGCCCAGCGCTGGAAGGTCGGCCTGTTCTATGCCGGGTTCTGGGTCTTGCTCGGCCTTCTTGCCCCCCTGATCATCACCCTGCTCGCTGCCTTGCCACCGGAAGTGATGGTGGCGCTGGTCGGTCTTGCCCTTCTCTCGCCACTGATGGGCGCGCTGACAGGGGCCTTCGCCGCGCCCGAGCAACGCTTCGCCGCCACCCTGACGCTGACGGTCTCCGCCTCCGGGGTCGCCGCCTTCGGCATCGGCGCGGCCTTCTGGGGCCTCATGATCGGCCTTGCGGTCTGGGGGCTCCAGCACCTCCGCCCGGTCCGCTGAACCATCGCACGCAGATCGTCCGCGACAGCGCTCCGAATTCGCAGTTGCTTTGTGCGTGGAACCGTCCGCATGATGACCCGGTCGCCAGTGTCAGGGTTCGCTCGGGAAGGGGCAGTCCATGGCCGCCATACTGCATGAGGTCCTTGCACAGCGCCCTCCGGTGGGCTGGGCTAACCTGGACGATTTCGACCTCGGGCCCCAGGCCGCTGTCCCATCCCTTTTGGTCATCGACGAACCCGGCTGGTCCCTCTACGGTCTCGATCACCCGCGCGACCTTGCCGTTTTCGTCGACCTGCCCGAAGGCATCGACCTCGCCGAAAGCCCCTTTGCCTATGCCACCCAGCACCGGCTGGCCCGGCGCGTGCTGACCATGCCGCTGGCCGAGCTGGAGACCGTGGCCACCCTTGCTCCGCCTATCCCGCGCGTGGTTCTGATCTTTAGCATCGGTCGCTGCGGCTCGACGCTTGTGTCCCACGCCTTGAACACGGTGCCCGGGGTCTGGTGCCTGTCCGAACCGGATGCCTTCTCGACCCTGATCATGCAGCACTATCATTCGCGGCGGCGGTCGGACTTTCCCCGCGACCAGATCATCCGCCTGATCCGGGCCTGCACCCGGCTGCAGTTCCGGCCACCCGCCGGGCGGCAAGCCGAGGTTTTCGCGATGAAGTTCCGCAGCCACGCCTTCTTTCAGGCTGATCTCTACCATCAGGCCCTGCCAGACGCGGCCTGCGTCTTTCTGTATCGTGACGCTCTTGGCTGGGCCAATTCGGTCTATGGCATGATGCGGCAGTATGACTTTCCCGACAGCCTGACCGGCCCCGACCGCACCCTGGCGTGGAGCGTCTTCACCGCCGCATCAGACCCTGCGCCGCTGGCCGAAGTCATCGACCTGACAGCACCCGAGATGCCGATGGAGCTTGCCTTGGGCCCCGCATGGTCCTGCAACATGGCCGAATACACTCGCCACCTGCAATCCGGCGTGCCATTCTTGGCGCTCCGTTACAACGACTTCAACCGCGACCGCGAAGCCTCGATCGCCCAGATGCTTCTCCATTGCGACCTGCCCGCCGAGTTTGCGGGCAAGGCCCTGCAGGCGTTCGAAAAGGACTCGCAGTCCGGCACTCATCTTTCGCGCGAGTTGACAATCGAACGCCTAACGCCAGACCGATTGGCGCGGCTTGCGGATGTCATGTCCCGCCTGCCCGCATTCGGCTCACCGGACTTGAAGCTGCCTGACATCTATTCCGGCGGACATTGACCGGGACGTCTTCTTTGCCAAACCTTGACTGGCGGTGCGGCAGTTTCCCAGCCAATTTCCTAACGAACCCTGAACGTCCGCGGCCAACCCCTTGAAATCCCAAAAGCTGTCGCTATCCTCCCCTCCGGCCAGCCAGAAGGGGAGCCCCATGCAGACCATGCTCGGCGTGATCGGAGGCTCGGGGGTCTACCAGATCGACGGTCTGGAGGGCGCAAGCTGGGTGAAGGTAAAGACCCCCTGGGGCAACCCTTCGGACGAGGTCCTCGTCGGCCGGATAAGCGGTCTTCCCGTCGCTTTCCTGCCCCGCCACGGACGTGGCCACGTTCATGACCCTGCAACCGTCCCCTACCAAGCAAACATCGACGCCCTGAAGCGGCTGGGCTGCACTGACATCCTCGCCGTGTCAGCCGTCGGAAGCCTGCGGGAAGACTACGAGCCCGGCCACTTCGTCCTCGTCGACCAGTACATCGACCGCACCACCCAGCGCGCGCCCTCGTTCTTCGGCCCCGGCTGCGTCGCTCATGTCAGTCTCGCCGACCCGACCTGCCCCCGCCTCGGCGCCCTCGCCGCCCAGGCCGCGCGGGCCGAGGGTCTGACCGTCCACCACGGCGCAACCTACCTGTCCATGGAAGGCCCCCAGTTCTCCACCCGCGCCGAAAGCCGGATGTACCGGACCTGGGGCGCCGATGTGATCGGGATGACCGGGTTCTCCGAGGCCCGCCTCGCCCGCGAAGCCGAGCTTTGCTACGCCTCCCTCGCGATGGTCACCGACTACGACTGCTGGCACGACAGCCACGGCGCGGTGGACGTCGCGCAGGTCATCGCTGTCGTCCACGCCAACGCCGCCGCCGCCCGCGGCCTCGTCGCCCGCCTGCCGGCCCTTCTGGATCCCCACCGCCAGCCCTGCCCCCACGGCTGCGACCGCGCCCTTTCCCACGCCATCATGACCGCGCAGGACAAGCGCGACCCCGACCTCCTTACCAAGCTCGACGCCGTCGCCGCACGCGTTCTCTGAAAGGCCCGCCATGACCACGCGCAAGACCGTCAAGGACTACATCCGCACCATCGTCGACTTCCCGCACGAAGGCATTCTTTTCCGCGACGTGACCACCCTCTTTGCCGATCCCCGCGGCTTCCGGATGTGCGTCGATCAGCTTCTGTCTCCCTACGCAGGCCTGCGGATCGACAAGGTCGCAGGGCTTGAAGCGCGGGGCTTCATCCTGGGCGGGGCTGTCGCCCACCAGCTGTCGACCGGCTTCGTCCCGATCCGCAAGAAGGGCAAGCTGCCCGGCCAGACCATTTCGCAGGCTTACAAGCTTGAATATGGCGAGGCGGTGGTCGAGGTGCATGACGACGCGATGCAGCCTGGCGAGAAGGTGCTGCTCGTCGACGACCTTCTGGCCACCGGCGGCACTGCCGAGGCGGGTATCCGGCTGATAGAACGCCTCGGGGCCGAAGTGATCGGCTGCGCGTTCGTGGTGGACCTTCCCGATCTCGGGGGTCGCAGAAAGCTCGAAGCGATGGGCATGGATGTCCACGCACTGTGTGCATTCGAGGGGCTCTGACCTTGAACGCCCTCAGCGGCAGGCATTCCCGAAACGCACGGCTGATCCTGTCAAAAATCCCTGCAACCGGACGCTGACTCCGGCTTCCGTTAACCGTCTTGAAAGAGAATCACGCTAACTCTGTGCTTGTCAGGGCTACCCACCCTGGCCGCGCTTCTACCCAAAGCGTGTTCCACACACCCCCCAAAGCACCCCGTCGCAGGCTTGGTCCAGCGCCGCCTTGATCGCCCGCATCGCGGCCAGTTTGCCCGGATCGCCGTATCGCGCAAGGTCAGCGACCTTCAACCGCCCCACTCCATGCTCTGCTGCGACCGACCCGCCCATGGAATGCACCAGGTCATGCACCACGGTCTTCACCTGGTCGCGCACGGTGTCATGCTCGGCCTTCTGGTGCCCTTTCGCCGCGAAGACGTTCCAGTGCAGGTTCCCATCCCCGAGGTGCCCAAAGCAGTTCACCCTGAAATCACCAAGCACCGCTATTGCCTTGGGTGCGTCCGCAATGAACCCCGCAATCGCCGACAGCGGCAACGATATGTCGTGGCTCGACACCGCGCCCACCTTGCGGTTGGCCAGCGGGATCGTTTCGCGCAACTGCCAAAGCTGCGCCGCCTGCGCGCCAGAGGTCGCGATCACCCCATCCGAGACCAGCCCTGCCTCGGCCCCCGCCTCGTAAAGTCCGGCCATTGTGGCTTCGGCGTCAAGCCCGGCGGGCAACTCCAGTTCCAGCAACACCACCCAGTCCGGCACCGGATCGAACGGCGCGCGCACCTCGAACCCGGACTCGGCCATGAAGTCGAACCCCATGCGGTGAATAAGCTCGAACCCCGAAACTAGTCCGGCAGCTCGCTCACCGCACAGTGCCAGAAGGTCCAGCGCCGCCGCGGGCGACCGCACCACCAGCATGGCCACGATGCGCGCCGCCGGGCGCGGGAACAGCCGAAGGCTTGCCGCGGTGATCACCCCCAGAGTGCCCTCGGACCCGATCAGAAGATGCCGCAGGTCGTAGCCCGCATTGTCCTTGCGCAACCGCGTCAACCCGTTGAAAACACTGCCATCCGGCAGAACCGCCTCCAGCCCCAGACACAGGTCGCGCGCATTGCCATACCGCAGCACCGCCGTGCCGCCTGCATTGGCCGCAAGGTTTCCGCCGATCCGACAACTCCCTTCCGACGCCAACGACAACGGGAACAGTCGGCCCACCTTGGCCGCTTCGGCCTGCACATCGGCAAGGATCATCCCCGCCTCGACCACCATCGCGTTTTCTTCCGGATAGACACCGCGCAGCTGCGTCATCCGCTCCAGCGACAACAGGAGCGGTGCCGGACCCTTGGTCATGATCTGGCCGCCGACTAGCCCGGTCCCGCCACTGACCGGCACGATGCCGACCCGCGCCGCCGCACAGGCGTGGACGATCCGCGCAACCTCATCGGTGGTCCGGGGCCGCGCCACCACACCTGCCTGTCCTTGCCATCGTCCGCGCGGCTCTTCCAGATGACGCGGTTCTGGCGGGATGAGCGTGCCTTCGGGTAGGCCCGCTGCCAGAGCATAGACAAAGGCAGTGTCGCAGGGGGTCAGCATGGGCGGCGCTCCTCGGCCCCCTTGGTAGCGCCGGGGGCTGCCGTGCGCCAGAGGGCGCTCAGTCCAGATAGGCCGGCTCCAGCACCATGATCGTCGGCTGCGACGGCAGGTCATCCAGCGACAGCGCGATCTGCGCCCCGCCTGTTTCGACGACGGTGAACTCGGCAGACATCTCTGCCAGAAAACCATCCAGCGACGCCTGGCTGAACCAGTGCATCGGGATCACGACCGACGACCGCAGCCGCCGCACCACCCCGGCCATATCCGCCATCCGCATGGTATAGCCGCCATCGACCGGCACCATCACCACGTCGAGCCGTCCGATTGCCGCATATTGCTCGTCCGACGGGATCTGGTGCAGGTGCCCGAGGTGCCCGATGCACAGCCCCCCGGCCTCGAAGATGAAGATGGAGTTTCCGTCCTTCCGCGCGCCTTCGCCAAAGGGTCCGCGCGTGTCAGTGGTCACGTTCCGCACCAGCATGGACCCAAGATCCAGCCGATAGGCCGGTGCTACACCTCGATCGGCCCAGCCCGTCAGCACGTGCGGAATGCGCGGGTCGGGGGTGGACGTCCAATGCGTGTGATGTGCGTTGTTCATCGTCGCCACATCGGGCACCACGTCCTGCGTGCCCAGATAGCCGGTGTAATCCGTCACCGCGACCGTGCCATCTGCCGTCACGATGGCAAAACTCGCATGGTCGAGATAGCGGATAAGGACGCTGTCTGGCTCAAGCCCCTCCTCCAGCGCCACGGGGACAACCTGCGGCTCGGCTGCGGCGACGGCGATGCAGTGCGACGGGATGCGCTCTTGCCCGAATGCAGGTCCGGCAAGCACGGCAAGGATCAGGGGCAGGCGCATGGATCACCTCCTAACGTTCCGAAAGGGTAACCCGGATTGGCCGCGCGTCACCGGGGCTTCGGATCACGGCTGCGCGAGGTCAGCGCCGCGCCATCCGATCCAGTTCGGCCACCGTGCGCAAGTTCCGGGCCGTCATCGGGGCGTCAAGCAGTCGCGGCAGCTTCTCAGCGAGCTTCGAGGTCCCAAAGCCCCCCGGCGTGTGCAGCGTGAACCTGCGCGGCCCGATGTGCCAGCCATCCCCCGGCAGGGCCAGCGCCCGCAGCTTCGCCTCATCCGGTCGCGGCGTTTCGCGCAAAAAGAAGACATGCACGCGCGCGGGGTCCGCGTCGGAAAAGGGATGGTCGACCAGCGCTTCCGCGATCTCCTCTGCCGTCAGGACAAAGGTTTCCGGCGCAAAGCCGAACCGCGCTGCGACCGCCTCGCGGATCATCACCTCAATCACCGCCGTGGCAAGACCGCTGTCGAAAACCGCGTTGCCGGACTGGATGTAGCTCTGCACCGCCCCGAACCCCAGACCCTCCAGCAGCGCCCGGAACTCTGCCATCGGCAGCTTGCCCGCGCCTCCGACATTCACTCCGCGCAGCAGCGCAATCTGGACCGTCATCGGCTTTCACCTGTTCCGAAATATCCCCGCCGGAGGCCTGCCCGAGCCGGTTGCGCGTTCTTCACGCGCAGAGGCGAGACAAAGGCTTGCGCGGAACGCGCTCAATTCGACAGCCGCTCCAACCCGCGCAGACCTCAGCCGACGTCAGTCCGCCCGCGTCGGTCGCCGCGCAGGTTGGCGTAAAGCACATGGTTGCGCCAGCGCCCGTTGATCTGCAGATAGCTTTGCGCCACGCCTTCATATTTGAAGCCGCACTTTTCAAGAACGCCGCGGGACGCAACATTCTCGGGCAGGCAGGCCGCCTCCAGCCGAGACAGGTCCATCCGGGTGAAGGCATGATGCGTCAGCGCCAGGATCGCCTCGCGCATGTAGCCGTGCCGCGCATATGGGGCACCGATCCAGTAGCCGAAGGTCCCGGTCTGCGACGGCCCCCGGCGGATGTTGTCCAGCGTCAAGGCCCCCAGCAGCTTCTGATCTTCGCGCCGGATCAAGAGCATCGGCAGCGCCTGTCCCTGCGCCTCGGCGCGCTGTGCCCAGTAGACCCGGTTGGTGAAGGCCCGCCGTGTCAGGTGGTCGTTCGACCAGACCGGCTCCCATTTGATCAGGAACTCGGCCGATGCCTCGCGCAGTTCGGACCATTGCCGCCAGTCGCCATGTTCCGGCAACCGCAGCGTCATCCGCTCGGTCTCGACCCGGACCCGGCGTTTAAGGCCCAGCATCAAGCGGAAAGCCCTTGCCGAACCTCTTCGATCCCCGGAGCCGCCGCGACGGGACCATAGATCGCCAGTGCCGCCTTCGCGCGGGTCAGGTTCGCGGCATAGCTGCGCACGGCCGCCGTATCGACCGCGTCGATCTTGGCCACCGCCTCGCTGACATCCGGGATACGCCCCCAGATCGACAACAGCCGCGCGTTGCGCTCTGCCCGCGACGACGGACTTTCCAGCCCCATCAGCAGCCCCGCCTTCAGCTGCGCCCGCGCGCGTGCCACTTCGGCATCGCTCATGTCATCGGCGGCCCGTTTCAGCTCGTCGATGGTCAGCTGGGTCAGCTCTCCGATCTCGGCCTCGGACGTGCCAGCATAGACAGTGATCTGCCCGGTATCCTCATAGGCCGAAGATTGCGCGTAGATCGAATAGCAAAGTCCCCGGTCCTCGCGGATCTTCTGGAACAGACGGCTGGACATGCCGCCCCCCATCGCCGTCGAATAGACCTGCGCGGTGTAGACCTTGTCGTCGCGGTAGCCCGGGCCTTCGAACTGCAGCGCAAAATGCACCTGCTCCAGGTCCTTCACCTCGCGCCGCTCGCCCCCGACGAAACGCGCCGCTTCCACCTTCGATGCACCCACTGGCTTCAAGGCCCCGAAGATCCGCTCGGCTGCCGCCACGATGGCGTCATGGTCCACGCCCCCCGCCGCCGACAGGATCATCTGGTCGGGGCCGTAGTGTGCGCCGGTGAAGCCCTCGAAATCCGCCTTGCGGAAGCTTGAGACCCGTTCCTCCGGTCCAAGGATCGTCCGCCCGAAGGGCTGGTCGGGATAGCTGACCTCATGCAGCCAGTCGAAGATGATGTCGTCCGGCGTGTCCAGCGCCTGACCGATCTCCTGCAGGATCACATGGCGCTCGGTCTCGATATCGGCCTTGCGAAACACCGGGTTCAGAACGATGTCCGCAATCACGTCCAGCGCCATCACCACGTCGCCCGACAGGACGCGGGCATAATAGGCCGTCATCTCGCGGCTGGTATAGGCGTTGATGTAGCCGCCCACATCCTCGATTTCCTCGGCGATCCGCAAGGCCGACCGCCGCCGGGTGCCCTTGAAGGCCATATGCTCCAGGAAATGCGCGATACCGTTCTGTTCCGGCGTCTCGTGCCGCCCGCCAGCCTCGACCCACAGGCCGACACTCGCGGATTGCAACCCCGGCATCGCCTCGGTGACGATGCGGAAACCGTTCGAAAGCGTGTGAAGGCGTTGCATCAGCGGGTGATCCTTGTCCGGACCAGCGCCTCAAGCGCGGCAAGGTCATTCGGCACCCGCGTCATCCGCTCGGGCTTGTCGAAGAGGTCCGCCATATGCGGCGGCAGGCCCGGGCGGATGCCCGTCGCCCGCTGCACGGCATCGGGAAACTTCGCAGGATGCGCCGTTGCCAACGTGATCATCGGTGCCAGACCCACATGCTCCTCCCCAACCTTCACGCCCACGGCACTGTGCGGGCACAAAAGCTCTCCCGTCGTCTTCCAGTGCCGGGCGATAACCGCCAGCGTCTCGTCCTCGTCGCACCGACCCGAGGCGAAGGTCCCCCGCAGGCTTTCAATCGCCCCCTGGCTGATCTTGAAACCGCCGGTCTTCAGCTCTCCCATAAGGGCTGCCACCGCCGCCCCGTCACGACCATAGGCGTCGAACAAGGCGCGTTCGAAGTTCGACGATACCTGAATGTCCATCGACGGGCTGATCGAGGGCCTGACCCCGTTGGTCCGGTAATCGCCCGACCGCAAGGCACGGTCGAGGATGTCGTTCTGGTTCGTCGCAATCACCAGCTTGTCGATCGGAAGGCCCATCCGCTTGGCGATGTAGCCTGCAAAAATGTCGCCGAAGTTGCCGGTCGGCACGGTGAAGCTGACCTCGCGGTGCGGCGCGCCAAGGGCGGTGCCCGCGTAGAAATAGTAGACCACCTGCGCCAGCACGCGCGCCCAGTTGATCGAATTCACCCCGGCCAGCCGCACACCGTCTCGGAACGCGAAGTCGTTGAACATGTCCTTCACCCGGGCCTGAGCATCGTCGAAATCGCCGTCGATCGCCAGCGCGTGACAGTTCGCCTCGGACGCCGTGGTCATCTGGCGGCGCTGCACATCCGACACCCGACCATGTGGGAACAGGATGAACACATCAACGTTCGCCAACCCTCGGAATGCCTCCATCGCCGCCGATCCGGTATCGCCCGAGGTCGCCCCGACGATGGTGATCCGCTCCCCCGTCTTGGCCAGCGCCGCCTGCATCATCTGCCCGATAAGCTGCATGGCGAAGTCCTTGAACGCCAGCGTCGGGCCGTGGAACAGCTCCAGAAGGAAATGGTTCGACCCCAGCTGCACCATCGGCGCGCGGGCAGCGTGGTGGAAGCCCTGGTAGGCCTTGGCGATCAAGCCACGAAACTCGTCGTCGCTGAAAAACCCGCCCAGATAGGGCCGCATAACCTTGAACGCGACCTCCTCATACGAAGCCCCCGCCAGCGCCGCGATCTCGGCTTTGGTCAGCACCGGCACGGTTTCGGGCACATAAAGCCCACCGTCGCGGGCCAAGCCCGTCATCATCGCTTCGCCGAAGCCAAGAACAGGGGCCGCGCCGCGGGTCGAGATGTATTGCATTGCTGTCGCCTTCAAACCTTCCGCGTCCTGATACGCCACAGGAGGAACAGTGTCATCCCCGCCCAGGTTGCCGCCAAGAGGAACCATTGGATCGCGTAGCCCCAATGGTCGTTGGGTATACCAGACGTGTCGATCGGCACCGGCGTGATCCCGTCACCGGTTGGTGCGCGGGCGACAATCAGTGTCGGTTCCGTCTTCAACGCCGTCGCCATCGCCTGCACGTCGCGGGCAAACCACAGGCCGGTCTTTGCGTCCGGCGGTGGGGTAAAGCTGTTGGTGTCCTGCGGCCAGTGCAGGTTGCCCTCGACCTTCGCCTCGCGCAGCGGGCGCGGCACCCGCCGCAAGTCATCCTCGATGAACCCGCGCTGAACCATGATCCGTCGGCCATCCGCCAGGGCAAGGGCCTCGACCACCAGCACGCCGGGACTGGCATCCTTCTGGCCCGCCAGCACCTCCAGGTATTGCCCGGTGAACTGCCCCTCGGCAATGACCGCCTGGAACTTGTGCGGCCCCTCTTCCGGCACCGCAGGCAAAGGGATCGGCGCATTGCCGATCCGCGCCTCGATCGCGTCCAGATACACCCGCTTTTCCTCCATCCGGCGCAGTTGCCAAAAACCGAGGCTCATCAGGACCGCGACCCCGACGACGCCCATCAGGACCGGAAAGACGTAAGCGCGCATTGATAACCCCGGAAATGAAAGCGCAGGCCCGAAGGCCCGCGCTGAAAGCCTGTCAGTGGGGAAGGATCAGCCCTGACCCCAGACGTAGACGGCGGCAAACAGGAACAGCCAGACCACGTCGACGAAGTGCCAGTACCAGGCGGCGGCCTCAAAGCCGACGTGCTGTTCCGGGGTGAAGTGACCCTTCAGAGCGCGGATCAGGCAGACGGTCAGGAAGATCGTCCCGATGATGACGTGAAAGCCGTGGAAGCCCGTGGCCATGAAGAACGAAGCGCCATAGATGTTGCCGGCAAAGCCGAAGGCCGCGTGGCTGTATTCATAGGCCTGCATGCCGGTGAAGATCACGCCGAGCCCGATCGCGATGATCAGCCCGTTCACCAGGTCGCGACGGTTGTTCTCGTGCACAAGGGCATGGTGCGCCCAGGTCGCCGCACAACCCGACAGCAAGAGGATCAGCGTGTTGATGAAGGGCAGGTGCCAGGGATCGAAGGTTTCGATCCCGGCGGGCGGCCAGACGCCGTCGACCGCCGGGCTGTTCGGCCCCATCGGATACAGGCGGTGCTTGAAGAAAGTCCAGAACCAGGCCGAGAAGAACATCACTTCCGACATGATGAACAGGATGAACCCGTATTTCAGGCCCAGTCGCACGACCGGAGTGTGATCCCCAACCTGGCTTTCATGGACGACTTCGGACCACCAGGCGTACATCACATACAGCACACCGGCGAAACCGATCAGACCCATCCACGGGCCCGAGCCATGCATCCACAAGACAGCGCCGAACAGCATCACGAAGCCGGAGACGGCGCCAAGCAAGGGCCAGATCGACGGTGGCAGGACGTGGTAGTCGTGGTTCTTTGCGTGGGCCATGGCCGGCGTTCCCTCGTTTCTTGTCTCAGTTCACCGCAGCCGCGTCGTCCGCGGCGGGTTGTTCCAAAGCCGCCTGATCTTCGGGCAGCGGCGTTTCGTAGAAGGTATAGCTGAGCGTGATCTCGCGCACAAACTTCCCATCCGGATCGTCGATGATTGCAGGATCGACAAAGAAGGTCACCGGCATCTGCACGGTCTCGCCCGGTTGCAGCACCTGCTCGGTGAAGCAAAAACACTCGATCTTGGTGAAATACCCGCCTGCGGTGTCCGGGAAGACGTTAAAGGCGGCAGTTCCCGCGATCACGCGGTCGGTCGGGTTGTGCGCTTCGTAAAAAGCAAGTCCCGTGTCGCCGATGCGGATGTCCATCGACCGCTCCACCGGCTTGAAAAGCCAGGGCATCCCGGCATCGACAGTGGCGTCGAACCGGATCTTGACAGTCTGGTCGAGGATCGTGTCGGGTGCGACGGCGGCCACCTGTGGCGTGCCGCCATAGCCGGTGACCCGGCAAAACCAGTTGTAGAACGGCACCGCAGCAAACGACAGTGAGGCCATCACGATCACCACACCCACGGTGAGAGCCAGCGTCCGGTTCTTGCCTTGCAACCTGGCGAAGATCACGGCTGTCCCTCTGCTTGCGGCACGGATTGCGGCTGGACCACATGGTCATAGCCCTGCATCGGATCGCCGCGCTTTACCTTCACCACCGTCAGGGCAAAGACCAGCACCACGAAAGCCGCCAGGGTCAGCCCAAGCCCGAGATTGCGGCTGAACCTGCGCTTGTGAAGTTCATGTTCCGAACGAAAGGTCATCTTACCAGCCCCCGATTCCTGCCGATTTCAGCGCCGCCTCGGCCAGGAAGGCCGCGAAATGCAGGAAGAGATAAAGCAGCGAAAACCGGAAGAACGCCTTCTCGACCGCATACTTGTCGGCCTCGGCCACAGCCTCGTCGCGCTTCCAGATCCGGAGCGCACCGAACACGAACCAGGCGTTCAGCACCACCGACACAGCCAGCGTCATCGGCCCGCCAATCGTCGTCACCGCCGCGCCCAGCGCCACGGGCACCAGCAAAAGCGTGTAGACAAGGATATGCGCCCGCGTGGACTTGCGACCGTGCGTCACCGTCAGCATCGGCACGCCCGCGGTGTGGTAGTCTTCCTTCATGAAGAGCGCGAGCGCCCAGAAGTGCGGCGGGGTCCACATGAAGATCAGCGCAAACATCAGGAACGCCTCGACCGAAACGCTGCCCGTGGCACAGACCCAGCCGATCATCGGCGGGAAGGCTCCTGCGGCCCCACCGATCACGATGTTCTGCGGGGTCGACCGTTTCAGCCACATCGAATAGACGACCGCATAGAAGAAGATCGTGAAGGCCAGAAGTGCCGCCGCGACCCAGTTCGTCGTCAGCCACAGCATGACAATGCTGATCCCCGACAGCGCCAGACCCACGGCCAGCGCCTCGCCCGCCTGAACTTTGCCCGCCGGGACCGGACGCCGTGCCGTGCGCTTCATCACCGCGTCGATGTCGGCGTCCCACCACATGTTCAAGGCCCCTGAGGCCCCGGCCCCAAGCGCGATGAACAGGATCGCAGAAAACGCCTCGACCGGGTGCAGCCCGACTGGCGCGACCAGAAGGCCAACAAGTGCCGTGAACACGACCAGCGACATCACACGCGGCTTCAGAAGCTGCACGTAATCGCCGAAGCCCGGCTCATGCGGGGTGTCGGTCACGCCTTGATATGCCCCGATATCGCTCATCCCGAACCTTCTTTTGCAGACTGGGGCCTGACCGTCGGCCAAGCCCCGTCACATTGCGCCGGATCAGCGGCGTCAGTCGTTTGCCGCAACCTGCACGGCGGCGGGTGTTGCAACCGCCGACAGCTGGACATCGCCTGCCTTGGCCTTGGTCAGCCACGCGGCATAGGCGGCCTCGGACACGACCTTGACGGTGATCGGCATGAAGGCATGCATCTGCCCGCAGATTTCCGAGCACTGGCCGAAGTAGATGCCTTCCTTCTCGGCCTTGAACCACAGGCCCGCAGTCCGGCCCGGCACCGCATCCTGCATCACGCCGAACGCAGGAACCTTCCACGAATGGATCACGTCCGTTCCAGTCACCTGCACGACGACCACTTTGCCCACCGGCACGACGACCGCAGTGTCGGTTGCCAGCAGGAACTGCTGCTTGGTGTAGCCCGCCGCAACCAGCTGAGCTTCGACCTCGGGGGTCATCATGTTCGTGCCCCCGGTCGCGGGCGAGCCGATCATGTAGCTGTCGAAGGCAATGCCCTCGTCGACATATTCATAAGACCAGTACCACTGGTTGCCCGTGGCCTTGATGGTAACTTCGCCCACCGGAATTTCCTGCTGCTTGAACAGGATCGGCAACGAAAACGCCCCGATGAACACCAGGATCACGATGGGAAGCAGCGTCCAGACCACTTCCAGCGGCGTGTTGTGGGTAAAGCGCGCCGGGGTCGGGTTCGACTTCGAATTGTATCGGAAGATCACATATATCAGCAGACCGGTCACAAAGACCACGATCGCGGTGATGATGTACAGGATCATGTGATCCAGCCACTGAAGGTCCGAGGCGATTTCGGTCGCCGCCGGCTGAAAGCCGATGCCGCCGTCCAACGGCTGCCCGACGATCTCAAGCGCCTGCTGCGCAAGAGCCGATCCGGCCGTCAGCGTGGCGATGCCCGCCACAGCGATCCCGTTCATCACAGTCGAAAGACGCATGTCGCTTTTCCCGTTAACATTGCGGCTTCGCGCCGCTTTCCCGAGCCCTGCCGTCACCAGCAGAATCCCGGTGGTTCCCTTCGGCCCTCAAACCATATTAGCTTGCCCTCGACAAGCAAAACCGTTGCGACAATAAAGCCCATGCGGCGGTTCGGGAACACGAGGTTCGGGATGCTCGCCGTCATCAAGCTGACCCTTGTGGCCTTCGGTGTCCTTTACGCCACAGCCTTGTCCGGCATGTATGTTTTCCAGCGCGACCTGCAGTATTTTCCCGCGCGCGACGACCCTTCTCCGCAGGATCTCGATCTGCGGGACGTGGACCGTGTCGACCTTACGACCCCGGATGGCGAAACCCTGGTTCTTTGGCTTTCAAACCTTTCGACCGATGCCCCGGTGATCCTGTTCCTGCACGGCAATGCAGGCGAAATCGCGGATCGCGCCGACCGCTTCGCGTTCTACCAGTCGCGCGGCTACGGGGTCGCTTTCCTCTCCTGGCGCGGCTACGGCGGCTCGACCGGGCGACCGTCGGAAGCCGGACTTCTGACCGACGCGAAAACGGCCTACGATCACCTCCGCAGCCTGGGCATTCCGCCCCACCGCATCGTCCTTGTCGGCGAATCTCTCGGCACCGGCCCAGCCGTGATCACAGCCGCCCGCAACCCGGTCGGTGCCATCGTGCTGGAGGCCCCTTACTCCGCCGCCGTCGACATCGCCCGCGCGGCCTACCCGTGGTTACCGGTCGGTCTCCTCATGAAGGACCAGTTCCGCTCGCGCGATCACATCGCCGCAGTCCGCGCACCGCTTCTGATCCTCCACGGCGAAGATGACCGCGTCATCCCGCAGGGATTCGGCAAACGCCTGTTTGCGGCGGCGAACGACCCGAAAACCTTCCTCTCCCTCGGCCCCGTCGGGCATGAGGCGCTCTTCTCCCCCGACACTTGGGCAAAAGAGGCCGCGTTCATTGATCGGACCATCGGTCCTTGACCCTACCCGCGCTCCGGCCCATCTCTGTCGTCTGACCTGACGAGGCCCCCATGACCGAAGCCCCCTTCCGCCCGTTCGAAACCCATCTCGACGAAGCCGCTGCGCTTGCAACCTTGCGCGCCGCAACCGCCGGGGCCGACGATGGCGAGCTTTTCCTTGAACGCCGTCGGGCGGAAAGCATCGTGCTGGATGATGGCCGCATCCGACAGGCCACATATGACGCGAGCCAGGGCTTCGGCCTCCGCGCTGTCCGGGGCGAGGTTGCGGGCTACGCCCATTCGACCGAGATCACCGAAACCTCGCTCCGCCGCGCGTCCGAAACGGCCCGCCTTGCCGTGGGTGCGGGTGGCGGCACCCTTGCCGCGCCGCCGCGCGGGACCAACACGCAACTCTACGCGGCCCTCGACCCGATGGCCGATGCCGCCTTCCCGGTGAAGATCGAGCTTCTGCGCGAAATCGACGCCTACGCCCGCGCCCTTGACCCCCGCGTCGTTCAGGTTTCGGCCACCCTCTCGGCCTCGCTGCAAGAGGTCGAAATCCTGCGCCCCGAAGGCACCCGCCTGTCCGACATCCGCCCGATGGCCCGGATCAATGTCAGCGTGATGGTCGAGGAAAACGGCCGCCGCGAACAGGGCGGCACGGGCAAGGGTGGGCGGCACGGCCTGGCCGAGCTGATGACGCCCGAAACCTGGAAGCCGATGATCGCCGAAGCCCTGCGCATCGCCCGTGTGAACCTTGGCGCGGTCGACGCCCCGGCGGGCGGAATGGATGTGGTCCTTGGGCCCGGCTGGCCCGGCATCCTTTTGCACGAGGCGATCGGTCACGGGCTGGAGGGCGACTTCAACCGCAAGGAAACCTCGGCCTTTGCCGGGCTTCTGGGGAAACAGATCGCGTCGAAAGGCGTTACTGTCCTTGATGACGGCACAATCCCCGACCGTAGGGGCAGCATTTCCATCGACGACGAAGGCACACCGTCCGCAAAGAACGTGCTGATCGAAGACGGGGTTCTGGTGGGCTACATGCAGGACCGCCAGAACGCCCGGCTGATGGGCGTGGCCGCGACCGGCAATGGCCGCCGCGAAAGCTTTGCGCATATCCCGATGCCGCGGATGACCAACACCTACATGCTTTCGGGCCCCGATGACCCCGCCGGAATCGTGGCAAGTCTCAAGGACGGCCTCTACGCCGTGGGCTTCGGCGGCGGTCAGGTCGACATCACCTCGGGCAAGTTCGTCTTCAGCTGCACCGAGGCCTACCGGGTGCGCAACGGCGTGGTCGGCGAGGCAGTCAAAGGCGCGACCCTGATCGGCGACGGCGCGACCGCGCTGAAAGGCATCCGCGCCATCGGCAACGACCTTCAGCTTGACCCGGGCATCGGCAACTGCGGCAAGGCGGGCCAATGGGTGCCGGTCGGCGTGGGCCAGCCGACACTGATGATCCAGGGCCTGACGGTGGGTGGCGCTGCGGCATGATCCTTGTCGGCCAGTATGACAGCCCTGTCACCCGCCGCGTCGCGGTCGCCCTCCACCACTACGGGATGACCTTCACCCGCGACACGCGGTCGATCTTCGGGGATGCCGAGGCGGTGGGCCGGATCAGCCCCCTGACCCGGATCCCGGCTTTGGTCCTCGATGATGGCGAGGTGCTGATCGACAGCGCCGCGATCCTTGACCACCTTGATGCGCTGGCAGGCGACCGGGCACTCTGCCCCGCCTCCGGCCCCGACAGACGGGCGGTGTTGCAGATGACGGCCCTTGCGCAGGGCACGCTCGAAAAGACCGCCGCCGTGGTCTACGAACGCCACTTCCACCCGCCCGCCCAACAAAGCCAGGACTGGCTGACCCGCTGCCTCGGCCAGACCCGCGCGGGCCTTGACGAGCTGACCCGCCGCCTGTCCACGCCCTATGCCTGCGGGACAAGCCTCAGCCATGCCGACGTGATGATCACCACGCTGATCTGGTACATGCTCGACCGGATGGACGAGACCCTGTCGCCCGACACCCACGCCCCCCTGATCGCGCTGGCCAAATACTGCGAAACCCTGCCCGCCTTCACGGCAGCCGCCATCAGCGACTTTGAAAAGATGCCCCGCTGACCGCTATCGCAGCAGCCGGAACATCAGCGGCGCGGCCACGATCACCAGCAGGATGCGCACCACATGGTGGGCCGCCACAAAGGCCACCTCGGCATGCAGCGCAAGCGCGACAAGGCTCATCTCTGTCAACCCGCCAGGCGCATAGGCCAGCAGCAACTGATCCGCGCTTTGCCCGGTCAGGGACTGCAAAGCCAGCGCAAAGCCAAAGGCCAGCCCAAGCATGATAAGGGTCGCCCCGAGGCTTAGCGCCATCGCGGGCAATAGCGCCCGCGCCCGGATGCCCACGAACCGGCAGCCAAGCACCGTCCCCAGAATGATCTGCGCCAGAATGACCAGCTCGGACGGCGGCGCGCTGGTGGTGACCTCGGTCAGATGCAGCGCCGCCGACAGGATCATCGGCCCCAGCAACGTCGGCGCCGGCAGCTTCAAGGCCATACCGATCCAGCTGCCAACCAGCGCCGCCGCAGCCAGTATCGCCAGATCAACCGCCGCCAGATCGGCAAAGCCAGCCCGCCCCGAGGTCTGCCCGACCTGCACCCCCTCGATCCAGCGGAACCAGATTGCTATCACTGCAATCGTTGTCACGATCCGCAGGCCTTGCGCCAGGATGACGCGGGGCACATCGGCCCCGGCCCCCTCGGCCAGTTCGATCATTTCGCTCAGTCCCCCCGGCATCGCGGCGAAATAGGCGGTCTTGCCGTCAAACCCGCCAATCCGGCGAAACCACGGGATCAACAGCGCCAGCGACAGACCAAGGTAAAGCACCAATCCCAAAAGCGACACACCCCAGGCCCCTGCCTGCGCCAGCAATGCCGGCGTGAAGCCTGCGCCCAGAAGGACCCCGATCACCGCCACCACGGCCCCCCGGATCTGCGCGGGCCCCCGCACCGGCAGCCCCGCCACCGCGGCGACCATGGTCGCGAACAGCGCCCCCAGCATCCACGGCAGCGGCAAGGTCAGCGTCCAGAAGGCCCAGCCCCCCACCGCACCCAAGCCCAGCGCCAGCACCAGGGGCCAGACCTTCTGCAACCGGAGATTCGCCATCCGCCCGAACTTCCTTTCGCGCCTCAGCGCCCGAACTTGCCCTTCAGCGCATCGGCAAAGGCATTGCCCCCCGCCTGCGGCCCGCTTTGCATCGGTCCCCGTGCAGGCTTCGCGACCGGGGCCCGCTCTTGCGCCTGATCCCGGGCCGAGGCCCCGCCATCGGACTTCATCGTCAGCCCGATCCGCTTGCGCGCGACATCCACCTCGACCACCCGCACCTTGACCACATCGCCTGCCTTCACCACCGCATGCGGATCCTTGACGAAACTGTCTGACAACTGGCTGACATGCACGAGGCCATCCTGATGCACCCCCACATCGACAAAGGCACCGAAGGCCGCGACGTTGGTGACCGTGCCCTCCAGCACCATGCCGGGCTTTAGGTCCTTGATGTCCTCCACCCCCTCCGCAAAGGTCGCGGTCTTGAACGTGGGCCGGGGATCGCGGCCCGGCTTTTCCAGTTCCGCCAGGATGTCCTTCACGGTCGGCAGACCAAACCGTTCGTCCACGAAATCCCGCGGCTCCACCTGCCGCAGGACGGAAGGATCGGCCATCACCGACCGCAGATCGCGCCCGCAGGCCGCAACGATTTTCCGCGCCAGATCATAGGCCTCCGGGTGAACCGATGATCCATCCAGCGGTTCCTTCCCGCCTGTGATCCGCAGAAACCCCGCTGCCTGCTCGAACGCCTTCGGCCCCAGTCGCGCGACCTTCAAAAGCTCCCGCCGCGCGGCGAATGGGCCGTTCTCGTCCCGATGCGCCACGATCGCCTCGGCCAACCCCGGCCCGACGCCCGACACCCGCGCCAGCAGGGGGGCCGAGGCGGTGTTCAGGTCCACCCCGACCGCGTTCACCGCGTCTTCCACCACCGCATCCAGCGACCGGGCCAGCCGGTGCTGGTCCACGTCATGCTGGTACTGCCCGACGCCAATCGCCTTCGGCTCGATCTTCACCAGTTCCGCCAGCGGGTCCTGCAAGCGCCGCGCAATCGACACCGCCCCCCGCAGGCTGACGTCCAGATCGGGAAACTCCCGCGCGGCCAACTCGCTTGCCGAATAGACGCTCGCCCCGGCCTCGCTGACCACCACCTTCACCGGCTTTTCCCCCGGCAGGACCGCCAGGATGTCCGCCACCATCTTTTCCGTCTCGCGGCTTGCCGTGCCATTGCCGATCGAGATCAGCTTGACCCCATGCTTGCCGATCAGCCGCGCCAGGGTGACCTGCGCGCCGCGCAAGTCGTTCTTCGGCTGGAAGGGATAGACCGTCTCGGTCTCCAGCACCTTGCCGGTCGGATCGACCACCGCGACCTTCACCCCGGTCCGGATGCCCGGGTCCAGCCCCATCGTGGCCTTTCCCCCAGCCGGAGCCGCCAGCAGCAAGTCCTTCAGATTGCGCGCAAAAACCCGGATCGCCTCGGCTTCGGCCGCCTCGCGCAATTCGGCCATCAGGTCCAGTGTCAGCGAGGTCTTGATCTTCACCCGCCAGGCCCAGGCCGCCGCATCGCGCAGCCACTTGTCCCCGGGACCAGCACCCCCTGCCCCCAAGGCCGCCCCGCAGGCGCGCTCTGCCGGGCTTTCGCCGCGCGGCGCTTCGGCGTCCACTTCCAGGTCCAGCGTCAGAAATTCCTCGTTCCGCCCCCGGAACATCGCCAGCGCCCGGTGGCTTGGCACTCGCGCGAAATCCTCGGTATGCGCGAAGTAGTCCGAAAACTTCGCTCCGGCTGCCTCTTTCCCGGCCACGACCTTGGCAGACAGCTTGCCCGTCTTGCGCATGTGATCGCGCAGCCGGCCCAGAAGCGAGGCGTTCTCGCTCAACCCCTCGGCCACAATGTCGCGCGCGCCCTCCAAAGCGGTCTTTGCGTCGGGGAAACCTTCCGACAGGAACCCAGATACCAATGCCACCGGGTCGGCCGAGCGGTCGCCCAGAATGGCATCCACCAGACCCTGCAACCCCGCCTCGCGCGCGATCATCGCCTTGGTCCGGCGCTTGGGTTTGTAGGGCAGATAGATGTCCTCAAGTTCGGCCTTTGTCACCGCCCCCGCGATGGACTTCGCCAAGGCCTCGGTCATCTTCCCTTGTTCGGTGATCGACGACACGATCGCCCCCCGCCGCGCCTCCAGCTCGCGCAGATAGCCCAGCCGTTCCTCCAGCTTGCGCAGCTGCGTGTCGTCCAGCCCCCCCGTCACCTCCTTGCGATAGCGCGCGATGAAAGGGACCGTCGCGCCACCATCCAGAAGCTCGACCGCCGAGACGACCTGCGCAGGCGTCGCCGCGATTTCAGCGGCAATCAGGCGGGGGATCAGGGCCAGGCTCATGCGAATCCTCGTCAGTCAGGGGCGGGCACCTTACCCGCGGCCCCAACCGGGGTGAAGCCCGCCTTCAGCGCGTCCGCGCCGGGCTTTGGCCAAAGCGCTTCTTGTAGGCCTTGGAAAAACTCGACCGCGAATTGAACCCGGTCGCAATCGCCACTTCCAGGATCGACAGCGTTGTGTCCGACAGAAGATCCCGCGCCTCTTCCAGCCTCAGGCCCAGATAATAGCCCTTCGGTGTCTCCTGGACGACCGCCTGGAAGATCCGCTCCAGATGCCGGGGCGACCGGCCAAAGACCTCGGCCAGCGCCTCGCGGTCCAGGGGGGTCGCAATATTCGCCTGCATCGCTGCGATGACCCTGGCCACCGCCGGATTCCGCGCCAGCATCGGGGCCGGGTAGATATTCTTCTGCGTTGCGCTGGCCTCGCGCCTGCGGGAATGCAGGCACATCTCGGCCACCGCATCCGCCAGCTTCGGCCCATGGTCCCGGGTGATCAACGCCAGCATCAGGTCCACCCCCGCCTCGCCCCCTGCGCAGGAAAAATGCTTGCGGCCAATGACATAGATCTGTTGCAGCGGCTCGACGTCGAAAAGCTCACGGTAGGCCGGACGGTTCTCCCAATGCACCGCCGGGGCGTCATCCCCCAGAAGACCAGCCCGCGCAAGAGTGTAGGCCCCGGTGCAGATCGCCCCTAGCCCGCCCCCCTTGCGGGCATGGTCCCGCAGCCAGGCCAGCACCCGTTTGTCCGCTGCAAGACTGGCATCGGTGCCAGAACAGACAATCGCCGTCGTGTCGCGGCTCAGGGGCTCCAGCCCCTGATCGACCTCGATCCTGACCCCGGCCGAGCTTTCCACCGGTGCCCCGTCCATGCTGACCAGACGGTAATGATAGAGCGGCAACTGCGTCAGCTGGTTGGCGATCCGCAACGGCTCGACCGCCGAACTGAAGGCCAGAAGTGTAAAGCGTGGCAGCGCCAGAAAAGCGAAATCCCGAGTGACGACCGGGCCGTCCAGCCGGACATGAGCCACCCCGCGCGGGATGATCGCGCTTACGCGCGAAAAGGTCTTGTCATCGGCAGGGCGGGTCACGGGCAGCCTCCCCCGGCAGCCACGGTGGACAAATGCGACATCATCCGCTTGTGATCCGCTGCAGGGTTTCTGTCAACAGACCGGGCCCCGGGATGCCCTCGCCAAACTCGAAGCTGGACGAAGCCTCGCGCTTCGGTCGTCTTTCGCGAGGCTCCTGTCGGTCTTTGCGCCGCGCCGGTGTTCAGTGGCTCCGCAGCGCTGGAAGCACCCGATGCGACATGGCAGCGTCAAGGCCGACGTCACGGGCAATGTGGGGGCCCAAGCGGTTGGCGAGGGCGGTCCGTTCGCGTTCTTCCCGGTAGACACGCCAGGCGCGGGTGATCGAGGTCAGCATTTTCGTTCCTTTCTGCAGGTCAGTTGTAGAGCGCAGGTCAGATGTTGCTGCGCGGGAGAGGGTTTGACGGTGGGGAAACCGTGCCCCGCAGTGGCGGGACACGGGGAAGACGTTCAGCCCACGGGCACGTCCGACGCGGCGGTCTGGCCACGGACCAGGACAAGCGCTGCGACGGCTGCAAGGGCAGCGACCACAGCGGCACCAAGGAAGGCCGTCTGGTAGCCAAGAAGCATCGCCTCGGGCTCACCACCGGCAGATGCGGCGAGCGAGACCATCACCGCAAGGCCAAGCGCCGAACCAACCTGGTAGGTCGTGTTGATCAGCCCGGAGGCGAGCCCGGTGTCCTGCGGCGCGGCTCCGCCCATGCCGGTCATGGTGACCGGAATGTAGGCCAGCGACATGCCGATGGCCGCGAGGATCGAAACCGGCAGGACGTTGGCCGCGAAGGTGCCGTCAGCAGGCAGCCCGGCGAAGACCGCCAGCGACACCGCCAGGGCCAGAAGGCCGGCGACCATCACGGGCTTGACGCCAAAGCGGCCGATCAGCGGGCCCGTCAGGCGCACCATCATCATCATGATGACCAGCGTCATCGGCAGGAGAGCAAGGCCCGACCCGAACGCCGACAGGTCGAGGACCGTCTGCAGGTAGAGGTTCAGGAAGAACCACAGCGGAATCCACGCCGCGCCAAGCAGCGCCATCACCAGGTTTCCCGCGGCCAGGCCGGGCGCACCGAAGATGCGCAGCGGCAGAAGCGGGCTTCTCGACGCGCCCTGCATGACGAGGAAAAGCACCAGCAGTCCTGCCGCCAATCCCAGAAGTCCAAGGGTTTGGGGAACAAGCCAGCCGACATGCTCACCAGTCACGATCGCATAGACCGCCGCGACGATGGCGCCGGTGACCAGGGCCGAGTCAACCAGGCCGATCTTGCCCCGCGTGCCGGGGATGGCGCGCAGGACCGAGGGGCCGGCGGCCAGGACGGCAAGACCAAGCGGCAGGTTGATCAGGAAGGTCCAGGACCAGCTCATCCATTCGGTGATGACCCCGCCCAGAAAGACGCCTGCGGTGCCCCCGGCTGCCGCCGAGGCGCCCCAGAAGCCGAAGGCCTTGCCCAACTCGGCTGGCTGGCCGCCGAAAAGACGCATCAGGATGGTCAGCGTTGCCGGGGCGATCAGCGCCGCGCCGACGCCCTGCAGGGCGCGTCCGGTCAGCAGAACGGCCTGGCTTCCGGCCAGACCCGCTAGCGCCGAGGCCGCAGTCAGGATGGCAAAGCCCCACAGGAAGATGCGGCGCGCGCCGAACACGTCGGCCAGCTTGCCGCCAAGAAGCAGGAGGCCACCGAAAGCGATGACGTAGGCGTTGAAGATCCGGCTCAGGCCCTCGTCGGTAAAGCCGAGGTCAGACTGGATGGCGGGCAGAGCCACGCCGATGATCGAGGTGTCGAGGATCACAATGAACTGCGCCGCGCAAAGAAGCGCCAGCGCCTTCCACCGCTTTGGATCTGAAAGTGACATGGGAGGAAGTCCTTTTGCTAGGTTTCCCGCAGTGATTCGTGCGGATGCCTTGCTTCCTCGGGGCTCCCATCATGGCAGGGTCAACGCATCTCCCAGCGTGGCAGGGTGCTCACCTCACCCCTTCCGTTCGGCCCGGAAAATTCCGGGTTGACCCTCCCACCTTGGGAGGAGGGAAAACGCGATTCGTCACAGACTCAGCCAGGAAAGGGGCTTCAGATGACACAGACATTGAACATCCCTGCACAGGGGACACTGCTTGGACGAATCCTGCAGGTGCTGAGAAGCGCCACTCTGGAGCGGATGGTTCTGCCAGACATCGAGGGCGCGGAGATCGACGAGCGCATCCTGCTCGAGTCGCACCTTGTCCGGACGCCGCCGTCACTCTTCGCAGCCCAGAAGTCGCCGTTCCTGTGATACAATGGGACCCTGAACCAGAGTCTCACATTCGCACTTGACCCTCCCACGATAGGAGGGTGCAGAACAGTATCAGACCCCGGCCGTGCCGGACATGAATGGAGCCTGATGATGAATATTGGGGAAGCCTCGAAAGCGACTGGCATCTCGGTGAAGATGCTGCGCTACTACGAAGAAATTGGTCTCGTCCGCCCTGCCCTGCGCGCATACTCCGGCTATCGGGTCTATTCGGACAAGAACATCGAGACGCTGCGTTTTGTGCGTCGGGCCCGCGACCTTGGGTTTCAGGTCAAGCAGATCGCGGCGCTCCTCGACCTCTGGCAAAACGGCAGCCGGGCAAGCGCCGACGTCAAGTCGCTGGCCACCGCACATGTGCAGGAACTGGAACAGCGCCGCCGCGAACTGGACGAGATGATCGCCACGCTGGAACACCTGGCGCATCATTGCCACGGCGACCATCGCCCGGACTGCCCCATCCTGCAAAGCCTCGGCGCCGAGGAGACCGCGCCCCAGAAATCGACCCGCAAGAAGGCCCCGCGCCCGACTTTTGCTGTCGCCTGAACGGCACATTGCAGGTGCGCGCCGGAGGTCGAGGCGACCCCCGGCGCTTGTTTTTTCTGTCAGGCTTTGCCGATCGTGTCTTCGATCCAGCGCCTGACCACGGCCTTCGGTGCGGCACCAGCCTTCTGCGCAAGGCTCTTTCCATCATGAAAGAGGAACAGTGTAGGCATGCCCCTGACGCCAAGCTGTCCGGCATGAACGGGGTCTTGATCGACATCGACCGTGACGATGCGAAGCTGGTCGCGCAACGCCACAGCCAGCTCCGACAGAACGCTGTGCATCAATCGGCACGGGGCGCACCATTCGGCCGAGAAGGCGACAAGAACGGGCACCTGGGACTGGATGACCTCCGCCTCGAACGTCTCGTCCGTGATCGCGGGAATGGGGGCGTGGGTGTCGTGGTTCGTGGTGATAATCGACATGGAGGTGGTCCTTTCGCGATGAGGTTTCGGTTCGGTCATGTCCTGACCAGATCCGCAGCCTGACCGCGCCCAGGTGACCTGCCTTGCCCAAGCCATGCGACGTTCGCGTCGGTGGTCGGCACCGCGCGGCACGCAAGGATAAGGCCGGCCTCGCGGTCCTCCGCGGTCAGGGCAAAGCGTGTGTGGTCCAGGTGATCTACCTGGCCTTCCGCGAGACGTGACTTGCAGCTTCCGCACCGACCGGCCTTGCAGCCGTGCGGGTAGTCAACCCCCGCCTCCAGCGCTGCCGAAAGGATGGTCTGCCCCTCCGCGACAGTGATAGTGCGGCCGATGTTTAGAAGGGTCACGTCAGGCATTCAGGGATACTCCATTGCAGGTATGGGTGCACACCGCGGCGCAGGGAACGATGCCAGCGCCGCGGGCGGCGCAGGCGCAGAGCGTTTCGCCAAGCGAGGCGGACGGTCTGGAAGGAATGCCGGACAAGACAGGGAAAGCGAGCGCCACCGAAAGGATTGGTGCCACGAAGGCGAGCGACAACGCACTGCCGACCCCGATCTGCACTTGCAGGGCTCCGATGCCGAAGTAGAGCAGGCCAGCCAGAGCCGAGCCAAGCCCGAACACCATGCCGGAAGCTGTCGCACCCGAGCGGGGAGCAAGGTCCTGCGCTGCCACGACAAGGATCGGCGTCGCGGCATAGCTCAGGGCTCCGGCGACAGACAGCAGAACGGCAAAGCCAGTCGTTGCGGGCGATATCCAAAGCAGACCGAGGAATGCCGGAACGCCGGCTGTCAACACCCCGGCCAGCAACCAGCTATGGCGGAGGTGGCCGGCAAGGATACCGACACCAATGCCGCCGGCCGCCGCCGCGAGCGAGAACGTGCCGAGCGTCCCGGCGATCGCCGGATCCGTGTCGAGCAAGCCGTGGCGTTCCATCAGGAACAGGGGCAGCCCGTTCAGAACCGCAGTCGCGGGCAGGAATGCAAGGGCGGCAGCAAGCGCAACCACGCCAACCGGCCCGAAGACCAGCGTCCGGTCGAAACGACGGACGGCCTCGGTTTCGGACGCGTCGCTTTGCCCTCGCCGCGGGGCGAAGGCGATGAGCGCCACCGCGACCAGAATGCCGGGAAGCGACAGGACGAAGGGCAGCGCTGGACCAGCCAGATCGCGTGCGGCCAACAAAAGCGATGGCCCAGCCGCATAGCCCAGCATGCCACCCGCCGCGAAAACGGCGACCGCCAGCTCCGGCCGTGTCGTTCCGCGCCGCACCAGCATCGATCCGGCGGGATGGATCGCTGCCGAGCCGAGACCCGCCACGGCGACCAGCGGGAACAGCAACGGCACAGTCGGAACCACAGCCAACAGGCTAAGGAGCACGGCGCTGAAGAGCACGCTGCCAGCCGTGACAGAGACCTCGCCAAACCGGTCGGACAGGCGACCCAACAGCGGACCGGGCAGGGAGGCGGAAATTGCAAAGACTGCGACCAGAGCGGCCAGCGTTGCCGCGTCCAGCCCAAGCTGCAGATGGAACATCGGCAGCAAAGCTGGCACGAATGCGGTATACGCGTCGTTGACCGTATGGCCGAGCGTGCCGAGGATCAGGGGCCGCCTTTCGGAAACAGCGGCTGGCGCATGGAAACTCAGGTCGGCCATGTCCCCACCTCCCGCAGCCGGGCTTCGATCCGGGGTTTCTGGTCCTCGAAGGTGCCGTAGGTGAACCAGTCGTCGATCTGGGTGATCGGCGCGACGCGGACGCCGAAGCGCTGCTTTGCCTCGGTCATCACGGCCTCGTCGGTCAGGTCGCGTTCGGTGAACGGCACGCCAATCCGGGTCAGCCAGGCCTTCAGGCTGCGGCAATCGGGGCAGGTCGGGGTGGAATAGACGGTGACAGACATCGGAATTCTCCTTGGCTAAGGTGCGCGTCCCCGGTCCGGGCCGGGAACGCCAGGGGTTCAGGCGTTTGTGCGGGTGGCCTCAGTCATCGGGGCACGGAAGCGGCGAAGCCGCAGCGCGTTGCCAAGGACAAAGACCGACGACAGCGCCATCGCTCCGGCTGCGAAGACCGGCGACAAAAGGATGCCCGAGACCGGCCAGAGCGCACCGGCAGCCACGGGGATCAGCGCGGCGTTATAGGCGAAGGCCCAGAACAGGTTCTGCCGGATGTTCCGCATCGTCGCCCGCGATAGCGCGATGGCATTCGGCACACCCTTCAGGCTGCCCGACATCAGCACAACGTCTGCCGCTTCGATGGCCACATCGGTGCCGGTGCCGATCGCAAGTCCCACGTCGGCCTCGGCCAGCGCAGGGGCGTCATTGATGCCGTCGCCGACAAAGGCCACCGGTCCCAGCGCCTTCAGCCGCTTGATCGCCGCCACTTTGCCGTCGGGCAGCACCTCGGCCACGACCTCGTCGATCTTCAACCGCCGGGCAATCGCCTCGGCCGTGCGCCGGTTGTCGCCGGTGATCATGGCGACCTTCAGGCCCAGGGCATGCAGCGCCCGGATCGCCTCTGGCGTCGTTTCCTTGATCGGGTCGGCCACGGCGATGATTGCCGCAAGACGCCCGCCAATCGCGGCGTAAAGCGGCGACTTCCCTTCATCCGCGAGGCGTTCGGCAGTCGCGGCAAACGTGCTGACATCGTGGCCAAGCTTGGCCATGAAGCGGTCGGCACCGATCTCGACCCGGACGCCGCCTACCTCGGCGGTCACGCCGAAGCCGGTGACGCTTTCAAACACTTGAAGTGCAGGCAGGTCCAGGCCCTCGGCGGCAGCTGCTTCGACGATGGCGCGGGCAATCGGATGCTCGGACTTCGCCTCGACAGCGGCGATGCGGGCAAGGACGTCGGCGCGGTCGAACCCGTCAGCCAGGACAAGGTCGGTCAGGGTGGGCTTGCCCTCGGTCAGCGTGCCGGTCTTGTCCAGCGCCACGACCTTGGCGTCCTGCAGGCCCTGCAGCGCGTCGCCCTTGCGGAAAAGAACACCCAGCTCCGCCCCGCGCCCGGTCCCGACCAGGATCGAGGTCGGCGTTGCCAGGCCCATAGCGCAGGGGCAGGCGATGATCAGGACGGCGACCGCGTTCACCAGGCCGAAAGTCAGCGCAGGATCGGGACCGAGGAAGAACCAGACGCCGAAGGTCAGGGCAGCCAGGGTCATGACGGCGGGGACGAACCACATCGTGATCTTGTCCACCAGTCCCTGGATCGGCAGCTTGGATCCCTGCGCCTCTTCCACCATGCGGATGATCTGCGCCAGCATCGTATCGCCACCGACAGCAGTTGCCCGGAAAGCAAAGGCGCCAGTCTGGTTGACAGTGCCGCCGGTGACAGTGGCACCTGAGGATTTCGCCACAGGCAGGGGTTCGCCGGTGATCATCGACTCGTCCACCCAGCTTTCGCCCTCGACCACCTCGCCATCGACCGGCACCCGTTCGCCGGGGCGAACTTCGACGGTATCGCCGGGGGAAACGACCGAGACGTCGATCTCCACCACCGCCCCGCCCCGGCGCACTCGCGCAGTCTTTGCCTGCAGCCCGACCAGCCGCTTGATCGCCTCGGACGTCCGGCCCTTGGCCCGCGCTTCCAGCACGCGACCCAGAAGGATCAGCGCGACGATGACCGCCGCGGCCTCGTAATAGACGTTCACCGTGCCCGCAGGCAGCAGCGCCGGGGCGAAGGTGGCGACCAGCGAGTAGAGGTAGGCCGCCAGCGTGCCGACCGCGACGAGGCTGTTCATGTCAGGCGCCGCGCGCAAAAGGGCCGGAATGCCCTTCCGGTAGAAGCGAAGGCCGGGGAAAGCGAGGACCAGCGTGGTCAGCGCGAACTGGATCAGCCAACTGGCGGTCATGCCGATGGTCGAGGTGATCAGGTGGTGCATGCCCGGGATGACATGGCTGCCCATTTCCAGGATGAAGACCGGCAGGGTCAGGACGGTCGCGATCTTCAGATCGCGCGACAACACGCGGCGCTCCTCTTCCTTGGCCGCCTCAGCCTCGGCATTTGCCGCACTGCTCCGGTCGACAGGTTTGGCGGCGTAACCGGCCGCTTCCACCGCGCGGATCAAGGTGGCCGCATCGACGCTGCCCTTCACCGTGGCGCGTTCGGTCGCGAGGTTCACGGCGGCATCGGAAACGCCCGGAACGGCGCGCAACGCACGCTCTACCCGTCCGACGCAAGAGGCGCAGGTCATGCCTTCGATGGAAAGCTCGACGGTTGCGACCGTCACCGCATAGCCCACATCCTCGACCGCGCGGATCAGGTCCGCCCGCGCAACCGGGGCGGACAGGCGCACCTCGGCGCGCTCGGTGGCAAGGTTGACGCTGGCGTCCGCGACGCCCGCGACCGCCTTGAGTGCCCGTTCGACGCGCCCTACGCAGGAGGCGCAGGTCATGCCCTCGATGGGGAGAGAGATGGTCTCAGGGGTGAAACTGGAGTGCGCATTCATGGCTGATTCCCTTCGGATTCGACGTGATGCGCAAGGACATGGGACCTCCCATCTTGGGAGGGTCAAGAGGCACTTCCGGAATTTCGTAAGGCATCTGGACGCAGAAACGATACGGGCGAAAAAGTTCCAAACACCCCTTGACCCTCCAACACTGGGAGCACCCACCTGTCATTTCGCCAATCAGACACAGGAGGCGAACATGCAATTCCACATCCAGAACATGACCTGCTTCGGCTGCGCCCGCAGCGTGACTGCCGCGATCCAGTCGATCGACCGGACCGCGGTGGTGAAGGCCGATCCGGAAAACCGCAAGATCGATGTCGAGACTTCGGCCGCGCGCGCGGAGATCGAGGCCGTCCTGGCCGAGGCGGGCTACCCCGCCACTGCCCGGGCCGCGTAAGGGCCGTCGATCATGTCGCGTCTGTCCCTCGGATTTCTCGCCGGCGCAGCGGTGCTCGCACTGGCCCTGGCCTCGATCCAGGTGCAACTGGTCAGGGCAGGCTCGCTCCCGTCGGATCCGAGCGAAAGCACGTCCGCTCCGGTCGCAGCGGATGGTGACGCCCACTCTGGCCACTGAAACAGGGAAAGATGGGCCGTTCCAATCAGAACGGCCCACCTTTGACTATTCGCGGCTCTAAGGAGCCCGCATGGCGGAAAGCTTGCCGATATCCCCGACCAAGGCACGCGGTGCGGTTGATCTTGTCTCGCCGGCGTCCTCCGCGTCCGGGACCGCGCCAGGCTACAAGCGCCGCGCCCACCAGAATGCCGCCGCAGGCACGACCATCCACTGCAGGATTGGCGTCAGTCCCGTTCCGATCCAGGGCACCCGGGGCATCAGATCGCGGTAAGCCCAACTTCCACGCAGTTCCACGTTCAACCATTCCGAGAAGACAGTATACCCAAGCGCCACCAACACTGTTGCAATGGCAACAGAGCCGTATCTTTGGTTCGGCCAGCCGCCTCGACCGAACACCAGCACCGCCAGCGCAAGCGAGATCGCAGCAATCAGCACATCACCTGCCGAACAATGCAGAACCGCGTAAGCGATCTCGGTCCCGCTCTCCGTCAGCCAGAGCGTGTAGAGCGGAACCTGCGCCACTTCCCACACAAGGTTGCCCACCGCCACGGCCAGCAGAAAGCGCAAGACTGTGCGCCATTGCCGGGACGTGGCGGGGGGCATGGTCATTCGGCTTCGCCTCCGGTCATGCGGCGATCACGAACTCGGTCATCATCCCGGTGGCGAGGTGCGGCATGTGGTGGCAATGCAGCATCCACCGGGCGGCCTCTCCGGCGTCAAGTGCGACAGTCACCATGCTCATCGGCGGGACATGCACCGTATCCCGAAAGGCCCCGCGCAACGGTGTGCCGTTCAGGGCGACCACCTGAAAATGGTGGCCGTGCAGGTGCATCGGATGCGCCATCATGGACATGTTGTGGAACGTCAGCGCCACACGTTCGCCGGACCGTGCCTCGACAATGCGATGCGTCCCCCAGCTCTGCCCGTCGATGGTCCAGACGTAGGGCATCATCGACCCGTTCAGCATCAGGCTGTCAGTGCGATCAAAGGGACGGTCGGCAAGCGGGGTCAGGGCCCGGAAGCCCGCCTCCTGCACCAGATCGGCCGAAAAGGCCGGATGTGCTTCGTCCGATGCTCCCGAAATCTTCCCGACGACCGCGCCGGACGTAGCCAGGATGATCCCGGTCCTTTCCACCGCACCCTCGCGCAGGGCCAGGATCGGGAAGGCGCCGCCCTCGGCCGGAACCTCCAGTTCGATGTCCAGCCGCTGGCCCATCGCAAGGCCGAAGCGCGCGCCGGACACCGGCTGGATCGGATTGCCATCGGTCGCGACTGCCCGGCCCGGAAGGCTGCCGGTGTCGATCCAGAAGACCGTGGCGGCAGCGCCATTGATGACGCGCAGAAGCACACGACCGCCCTTGTCCACCGTCACCACCTCGGGGTCGTCAAGCGTGCGGTCGTTGGCGAGGTAGGCGTCGAAGTTGAAGTCGTTGAGGTCCATTGCCATGCCGCCCATCGCGCCCTGATCCATGCCGGACATTCCGCCCATCATGCCGCCCATGCCACCGACAGAGCCACCTGTCGCGTGACCTGCGCCGTGGTCCATTCCGGCCATGCTGCCCCCGGTGATCTCGGCCAGCACCTCGTCAGCAGGCCGGAAGCTGAGATCATGCAGCAGGATCGTCACCTCCTGCCGGTCGGCCGTGACATCCTCGGGACGCCGGACGATGAGCGGCGCGGCGAGAAGTTCCATTTCCTGCACAGGAATATGCGAATGCATCCAGTGTGTGCCCGGGTAGGCCACGAAGTCGAAACTGCGCATCTCGCCGGGCTTCAGGGCCGGCAAGGGCGAACCGGGCACGCCATCCTGCACATTCGGTGGCACCTGTCCGTGCCAGTGGATGCTGGTTTCGGTGCCAACGTCGTTCCACAGATCGACGCGGAACGGCTGCGCGGGGTCTAGAAACAGACCGCTTCGGCCCTGCTGGTCCAAGAGGCCTTTCACGGTCACCGCCCGACCCGCGATGTCGAGCGTCCGCGTGGTGGCACGCAAGGACAAGGCGGGTGGCGAGGCGAAGGCCCTTGCCGGAAGGAAAAAGGGGGCGGCGGCAGCCGCGCTGGCGGCAAGAAAGCCGCGACGGGAAAGATGGGTCATGGGATCGCTCCGAATTGGGCGCGTGATGCGCCGATGATCTGATTAGGCGTCTTGCGTCCGAACCAGGGATCGCGGCGGACGGTCAGACGGAGCGGGAGAAAGAGACAGGACTAGCCGGACTTCAGGAATTGGCGCGTAGGCAGCCCCGCCTACGGCGTGCCACTCGGGCGGCGCCATCAGCACAAGCGCGATGCCGCCACAAAGGGATTTGCAGATGGCGGACATGGCGGCATGGTCCGTTCCGGACGAGCGGAAGTGGTCATCGCCCATACCGTGCCGAACGTGTTCGGCATGTGATGGGACCGAGGCGAGGCATCTCCCGGTCTCCTGCGTGCCGATCCCGACGGTGAAGGTCACCGCCAGGACGAGCATCAGGATTTGAAGAAGCTTTGTCATTGTCTCAACCGTCTTGCAGGCCTGTCAAACCGTCTGATGGTATCGCCCGGACGGCAATGACCTGGATCAAGATCTTCGAACGCCGCAGGGCGAAACGCCGCACGCCAGCTGGGACCCTCGTCAGGCCGGTGCGAAGCCTGCCTCGGTCAGCGCTTGGCGAAGCTGTGCCTCCGAAGCCGCGGATTTGACCGTCACGCTGCGGCCTTGCAGGTCGGCATCGACATGCGCCGACGCATCGACCTGTTGGATCGCAGCCGTGACGCCACGCGCGCAGCCGCCACAGTTCATGTTGGGGATGTTAAGGGTGATCATTGTGAACTCCTGTCGCCAGGCAAACTCACCCGGCAGACCCAAGATGGGGCTTCCCACCATGGGAAGGTCAAGCCCCCCTTCGTCGATTTGTGCGACGGCCTGTGAATGCGCGGGACGCGGCTTTGGAAAGACCATCGCCGTGTGAATATGCCGCGCGCCCGTTCCATTGTGGTCAAGGAAGGCTGGCCGGCTGAATGCGACCGCACTTTCAATCACGCTAAAGTCCGCCTGCCGCCGTCTTCGGTTCCCCCTCGTCACGCCCGCCATGCGCCGGGTCCACCAGTCCGCACAGACGAAAGTCAAGCAGCCGTGACTGGAACATCAGCGTCGATCGGCTAGAGTGACCGTCGAAAGCAAAGGAAGAAGCCCATGTCCAATCCCACCCTCTCGCGTCGTGCGCTGATCGTCTCTTCCGCTGCGCTGTTCCTGCTTCCGGCGCTTCCTTCGTTTGCGCTCGAACCCTCGATCAACGTTGCGAAGGACCCCACTTGCCCTTGCTGCAACGATTGGGTGGCAATCCTCGAACAGGCCGGTTTTGCGGTGACTGTCGAGGAGATGGACCCTGATGCCCTGCAGCAGCACAAGCTCGCCCAGGGCATCCCGGCAGAAATGCAGTCCTGCCATACGGGGATCGTGGAAGGATACGCGCTTGAGGGTCATGTGCCAGTCGCGGACATCCGTCGCCTGCTTGCCGAACGGCCAGACGCCGTCGGCCTTGCGGTTCCCGGCATGCCCTTCGGATCGCCTGGCATGGGGCCGGAAGAGTCTCGTGAAGCTTATGAAGTCTTTCTGGTCCGGAAGAACGGCACCACCGAAGTGTTCAGCGCTTACGCGGCGGCCTGATCAACACCCTGCGCGGGATAGCGAACGATCCCGCTGATATGCTGAATCGGGCCGCACGACTGTCGCCGCACGGCCCGCTTCGTCTTACTTGGCGTTCTTAGCCAGCCATGCGGTCATCCGCTCGATTTCGCCGACTTGCGCTGCGATGATTTCCTCCGCAAGCGTTCGCATCTCCGGATCGTCGCCGTGCTTCAGCAGCACTTCGGCCATGTCGATCGCGCCCTGATGGTGCGCAATCATGCCGCACGCAAAGGCAACGTCGGCATCCTCGTTCATCATGCCCTCGTGCATTGCGGGCATGGTGATCATCATCTTGCGCATGTTCTCCTGGACATGCTCAGGACTTGCACCAAGGTCCATCCCTTCCATTCCCATCATGCCACCGCCCATCTGGCCGCTGGTGGCACCATCGCCCATGGCTGAATGGTCCATTCCGCCCATGGAGGTCTTGCACTGCTCGGGCAACTGGAAATCGGACTCCTGTGCCAGAACGGGTGCCGAAAACGCCGCCGCAGCCACAGCCGATGCAACGATGGTTCTTACGATATTCATCTTTAGGTCTCCTGAATTTTCGATTGTCGTGCGCAGTCATGCCACCATCAGTCTGGGCGGCGGCAGCAGAACTTCCGGACCGCTGCTCGGGCGTCGCACCTTTCGGAAAGCCGATGCCCCGTTCTCTGCAGCGATGCGGACCTCTCCCATCGGTTCGACCGTATTGAAGGGCTGACAATGGCCCATGTCGCAGCATGCGCGTGATGAAAGGTGACAGTCCTTGTAGCCAACTTGGCTGGCCCTTTCCGCGCGAGGCGGTGGGTCAGTGCGAGGAGCAACGGAATGCGAGACCTGGGTCAAGGCAACGGCGATCAGCAGCGTCACCGCCACGCTCGCAACCTGCACCGACCGCTTGATCAGTCCCATTATCCTCGGCGTTTGGCGCACGCTGCGGGTTCCCTTCCCATCTCGTCTGGCCCCTATCTGGCAGAAGGTGCGACGCCAGCGTCAATACAAGATTGAGTGTCTGCCGCCCGGTGCTGGAAGGAAGACGGGACCATTGCATCCCGTTGTGCCTCCGAAGTCTCAAGCGATGTTGCCTTGAGAGGCTGGTCGGGCGATGATGGACGGGACTGCGGCCGTTCGGGCGCCGGTCAGAGCAGGCGGTGCTTTGTTGCGTGAAGCGCCCGGACATGACCAGCTTATCGAGGCCGAAATGGAACACATGCACAGTTCGACACCCGGCATCACCTATATTTGCCCCATGCACCCCGAGGTGCGGCAGGACCATCCCGGTAGCTGTCCGAAGTGTGGAATGACACTGGTGCCCGAAGCTCAGGCGGCAGCCGACCACGGCCATTCGACGGCAAATGGTCACGGGATGCCAGCGCGAGAGACCGCAAGTGCGTCCGGCTATGACCGCGTTCCGGCCGGCTGGCACGGTCCGGTCTACACTTGCCCCATGCACCCGCAAGTCCGGCAGACCGAACCAGGCTCCTGCCCGATCTGCGGGATGGGTCTGGAACGCGACCCGACAAGCGCGGGCGACGACGCCCCCAATCCCGAGTTGGTGGATTTCACCCGGCGGATGTGGGTCGGCGTGGCCCTGACCGTCCCGCTTCTACTGCTGACCATGGGACCGATGATCGGCCTCGGCTTCATCCGCGAGGTTTTCGCCGAACACACCAACATGTGGATCGAACTCGCGTTGGGCACGCCAGTGGTCCTCTGGTGCGGCTGGCCCTTCCTGAAGCGCGGCTGGGTGTCGTTCGTCACCTGGAACCTGAACATGTTCAGCCTGATCGCCATGGGCGTCATGGCCGCGTGGCTGTTCAGCGTCGCAGGCGTGATCGCGCCGCAGATCTTCCCCGAAGGCTTCCGCAACGAACATGGCCAGGTGGGGCTCTATTTCGAGGCGGCGGCGGTGATCGTCACGCTGGTCCTTCTGGGTCAGGTGATGGAACTGCGCGCGCGAGAGGGAACCGGCCGCGCCATCCGCGCCCTCATGGACCTTGCAGCCAAGACCGCGCGGGTGATCCGCCCCGATGGGACCGAAGCAGAGGTGCCGCTGGACAAGGTTCAGGTGGGTGACCACCTGCGCGTTCGCCCGGGCGACAAGGTGCCGGTTGATGGCGAGGTCATCGAGGGCCGCTCCTCGATCGACGAAAGCATGATCACGGGTGAACCACTGCCGGTGGAAAAGGTGGCTGGGGATCCGGTCACCGGTGCCACGATCAACGGAACGGGCGCGCTGGTGATCCGGGCTGCCCGGGTCGGCGCGGACACCATGCTTGCGCAGATCGTCGAGATGGTCGCCAAGGCGCAGCGGTCACGCGCACCGATCCAGAAATACGCCGACCACGTCGCCGGCCTTTTCGTGCCGGCGGTGATGGCCGTTGCGGCCCTGTCGTTCATCGCCTGGGCGGTCTGGGGACCGGAACCGTCACTGTCCTACGCCTTGGTGGCCGCCGTGGCCGTGCTTATCATCGCTTGCCCCTGCGCCTTGGGTCTGGCAACGCCGATGTCGATCATGACCGCGACAGGCCGCGGGGCACAGGCGGGCGTCCTGATCAAGAACGCCGAGGCGCTCGAACGGTTCGAGAAGATTGACACGCTGATCGTGGACAAGACCGGCACCCTGACCGAAGGCAAGCCCCGCCTGATCGCAGTCTTGCCCGAACCCGGCCATGACGAGGCGGAAGTCCTCCGCCTTGCCGCGTCGCTGGAACGGGGATCCGAGCATCCGCTGGCCGAGGCCATCGTCCGGGGTGCCGAGGAACGCAAGGTTCAAATGTCGGAAGCGACCGACTTCGAAGCGGTAACCGGCAAGGGCGTCCGGGGCCGCGTGGACGGCCGACCCGTGGCACTTGGCAATCTGCGCCTTCTGGAAGACCTCGGCCTTTCCGGCGCCGGTCTGGTCGCCAAGGCCGACGCCCGCCGGGATCAGGGCGAGACGGTGATGTTCGTCGTGCTGGACGGTGCCGTGGCAGGACTGGTCAGCGTGGCCGATCCGGTCAAGGAAACGACGCCCGCAGCGCTCAAGGCCCTGCACGATCTCGGTCTGCGCATCATCATGGCGACGGGCGACAACGAGCGCACGGCCAAGGCCGTCGCGGCGAGACTTGGCATTGATGAGATACGCGCCGACGTGTTGCCGCAGGACAAGGCTCGGATCATTCAGGACCTGCAGAAGGCCGGGCACAAGGTCGCGATGGCAGGGGACGGTGTGAACGACGCCCCGGCCCTCGCGCAGGCCGATGTCGGCATCGCCATGGGAACCGGGGCCGACGTCGCCATCGAAAGTGCCGGCTTCACGCTCGTGAAGGGCAACCTCGACGGCATCGTCCGCGCCCGCCGCCTTTCGCAGGCGACGATGCGCAACATCCGCGAGAACCTCTTCTTCGCGCTCATCTACAACGCTGCCGGTGTGCCGGTCGCGGCGGGACTTCTTTACCCGTTCACCGGAATCCTGGTCAGCCCGATCATCGCTGCAATTGCAATGAGCCTTTCGTCCATCTCGGTCGTCCTGAATGCGCTGCGCCTGCGGACCGCACAGGTTTGAGGTCCGTCGCGTGTTGCCAAGCACCGGTCTTGGCGCAAGCTTGACGGTCCGCGTCCCGAACCACAGGGGGCCGTTGGCATGACTGCGGTGAAAAATGGCACCTCTGGTTGGTGCAGTGGAACGATGCCCCCGCCGCAGGATCCTTCGCCTCGCTCCAGCGGTCAGGTCCAGCCTCTAGAACCCGACGACGCCTGCGCAAGAATGCCCCTTTCCTGGCAGAATCGTCCGTCACAACCCCACCCTGCACGCTGCAACGCCAAAAAGTGACTGGTCTGCGACGCCTTCCTCGGTCGCCGCGACGTCGGAACCCCGGCGGGCGGCACCAATGAAAAAGGACTTGGGCATCAGAGCCCAAGTCCTTGAATTCGATGGTACAGCTTCCCCGGCTCGAACGGGGGACCCCCAGATCCACAATCTGGTGCTCTAACCAACTGAGCTAAAGCTGCACTTGAGGCGCGATTTAGCCCCGCTCCCCCCGGAATGCAAGTAACTTTGCCCCGGCGTTGGTGGCCCGGCCGACGGTTTTTTCTTGCACCGCGCCGCGCCGACCGCTACCCGAACCGCAAAGCCGGAGCACTCCCATGGGCATCAATTCCCCCAGCGACATCGCCGCAAACCTGCAGATCGGCCCCACCGACGCTGGCATGGTCCGCATCTTCATCGAAGTAGAAGGCGGGGTCGACCTGCCGCTCGACTTCGACCCCGAAGAAGCCGAGGAAATAGCCGAAGAACTGCGCGCTGCCGCCGAGGCTGCCCGCGCCATCGGCTCCACCTCGGCGAAACCGAAAAAACGCTAGGGCCAGGCGCAAATCTTTTCGAAGGATTTGGCCCCTGCAAGGCCGTTGACCGGCCTTCCGGTCCCCGGCACCATGCCGCCGCAACGCGACCCGAAGGAATCTTGCCATGGCCGCTGATGGACCCGTCCCCGCAACCGATGATGATGATGACGCCGGCGACTGGGGCCCCTTCGGCAAACCCTTGTTCGACGACCCATCCGCCCGCGCGCTAAGCCGCGTCGGCGTTGTCGATGTGGGATCGAACTCGGTGCGGATGGTGGTCTTTGATGGCGCCGCCCGCAGCCCGGCCTATTTCTACAACGAAAAGATCATGTGCGGCCTTGGCAAGGGGCTCGCCGAAACCGGACGGCTGAACCCCGAAGGCAAGATACGTGCGCTCGCCGCCCTCAAGCGGTTCTCGCTTCTGGCCAAGGGCATGGACATCCACCCCTTCACCGTCGTCGCGACCGCCGCCACGCGTGAGGCCGAGGACGGACCCGAATTCCAGGCCCAGGTCCTGCTCGAAACCGGCCTCAAGCTTCACGTCATCGACGGCGACGAAGAGGCCCGGCTTTCGGCCCAAGGCGTGCTTCTCGGTTGGCCCGAGGCCAAGGGCATCGTCTGCGACATTGGCGGCAACTCGATGGAACTGGCGCGGATTGGCAACGGCCGCGTCGGCAAGCGCGTCTCAACCCCGCTTGGGCCGTTCCGCCTGCAGCAGGTCTCGTCCGATCCGAAAAAGCGCAAGGACCACATCGACACGATCCTGGAAGGTGCCGCCAAAGAAATCCGCCCCGACAACGACCGCATCTACCTGGTCGGTGGCAGTTGGCGCGTCATTGCGCGCCTCGACATGGAGCGGCGGAATTACCCCCTGACCGTCCTTCACGAATACCGCATGACGCCCGACGGTCTCATCGCCACGCTGGACTGGCTTGCCGCAACCGACCTGTCCGCCCTGCGCGGGCGCACCGGCACCTCGGCGGAACGGATGGAGCTTGTCCCCCTCGCCTGTGAGGTCCTGCGCGAAATCATCCGCGTGCTGAAGCCCTCCGAGATTGATATCTCGGCCTATGGCATCCGCGAGGGTCTTCTCTTTGAACAGATGCCCGACCGCTTGCGCGCCCGCGATCCCTTGATCGAGGCTGCCCGGATGGCCGAGCTGACCCAGGCCCGCATCCCGGGCTTCGGCAAGAAGCTCTTCGCCTTCCTGGAACCCGTGTTCAAGGGCGCGTCAGAAGACCGCCTGCGCCTCGTCAAGGCCGCGTGCCTTCTGCACGACACCACCTGGCGTGCGCACCCCGACTACCGGGCCGAAGCCTGCTTTGACAACGCCACCCGCGCGAACCTTGGTGGCCTTGACCATCCGGGCCGGGTCTTTCTGGGCCTCGCCCTTCTCCACCGCTACAAGAACAGCCGCGCGGGCAGCCGGATGGAACCGCTCTTTCGCCTTCTCGCTGAAAGCGACGTCCAGGAGGCCGAGGCTCTGGGCAAGGCCATGCGCTTCGGCGCGATGTTCTCGATCGACGACCCGTCCACAGCCGGTGCCCTGCGCTGGAACCCGAAGAAACGTCTCCTGACCCTCGCTTTGACCGAAGACGGCGTCGGCCTGTTCGGCGAGGTCGCCCAGGCCCGCTTTGCTGCACTGGCTCTCGCCCTGAAAGCGACGACCAAGATCGAACTGAAGCCCGCCGCATGACCCTTGTTATCGACCACATCGCTGTTGCGGCGCGCACCCTCGACGAAGGCGCTGCCTGGGTCGAGATGGCCCTTGGCGCGCCCCTCGCA
This sequence comes from Paracoccaceae bacterium, assembly GCA_009773055.1. Classification (GTDB taxonomy): domain Bacteria; phylum Pseudomonadota; class Alphaproteobacteria; order Rhodobacterales; family Rhodobacteraceae; genus Tabrizicola. Next base: position 57,481 of record WOUW01000008.1, on the reverse strand, counting down.
CCCGGCGGCCAGCATCCGCACATGGGCACCCACAACCGGCTTCTGAACCTCGGCGATCTCTACCTCGAAGTCATTGCGATCGACCCGGCGGCCCCGAACCCCGCCTATGCCCGCTGGTTCAACCTCGACCATTTCGACGGCCCCCCGCGCCTGACGAACTGGATCTGCCGCACCGACGACCTCGACGCCGCCCTCACCGCTGCCCCGCCGGGCACCGGCACCGCCACCCCCCTGTCGCGCGGCGACTACCGCTGGCGCTTTGCCATTCCCGCCACCGGGCAGCTCCCGTTCGACGACTGCTTCCCCGCCCTCATCCAGTGGCAGGGCGACCGCCACCCGGCACAGGCCCTGCCCGACCAGGGCATCCGCCTTCAGCGGCTGGAAATCACCCATCCGCATGCGCCTGCCCTGCAGACCGCGCTTGCCGGTCAGCCCGCCGATCCGCGTTTGCACCTCCAGCTCGGCCCCTACCACTCTCTCCGCGCGACCTTTTCCACCCCGCACGGCCCCCGTGTCCTGACATGATCCGCCGCCGGAAAGTCCTGCCGCGCGGCTGCCAATCACTCCACATTGTGCTGATGCAGAAATTCCTCTGACAACACCATCAGCCCCGGCTATTCTTCTGCCCATGTCGATCTGGACCCGCATCACCGAGGCCCTCGCCGCCCTTGCCAAGGGCGAGAAGGCCGACGGCACCGTGACCCGCGACGAGGTGACCGCCTTCCGCCGCATCTTCACCTTTCCGCCCGGCGAAGAGGAACACGCCGCCCGCGTCTACAACCTGGCCCGGCAAGACATCGCAGGTTTCGACGCCTATGCCCGCAAGATCGCCCGGCTCTTCAATCCCGACGGCCACCGCATCTGTGCCGACGACCACCATGTCCTCGTCGACATCCTTGAGGCTCTGTTCCAGATCGCCGTCGCCGATGGCTCCTACCATGCGGGCGAAGACGCGTTCCTCGCCCATGTCGCCGACGCCTTCGGCCTGGACGAAGGCTGTTTCCGCATCGTCCGCTCGCGCCTTGTCGAAGGCGCGCCCCGCGATCCCTATGATGTCCTCGGCCTGCCCCGCGACGCCTCGAAGGATCAGGCCCGCAAGGCCTGGAAGGATCTCGTCCGCGACACCCATCCGGACGTTCTGCAATCCCGCGGCGTCCCGCCCGAGGCGATGAAGCTGGCCGAACGCAGGTTGCAGCTGATCAACGAGGCCTGGCGCGAGATCAGCGCGAAGGAAGCCGCATGATCGACCGTGCAACGGGCCTTCGGCTTGCCACCTACAACGTCGAATGGTTCAACGCGCTTTTCGATGACCACGGCCGATTGCTGGACGACCGCGAACCCTCGACCCGCTACAAGATCACGCGGGGCGAACAGCTTGCGGCCCTTGCCATCGTCTTCACCGCGATGGACGCCGACGGCATCACCATCATCGAGGCCCCCGATACCAACGGGCGGCGTTCCACCACACGCGCGCTGGAAACCTTCGCCAGCGCCGCAGGCCTTCGCGCCCGCAAGGCGATCATCGGCTATCCCTCCGAGACCGAACAGGAAATCGCGTTCCTCTACGATCCGGACCGCCTGACCGCCCGCCACGCGCCGCAAGGCCATCCCTCCACCAGCCATGGCTCGCAGGACGCGCCGCGCTTTGACACCACCTTCCGCTACGACCTTGATGCCGACAACATCTCGGAAACCATCCGCTTTTCGAAGCCTCCGCTGGAACTGGCGCTGACCACGAAAGGCGGCGCGCATCTGCGGCTGATCGGCGTCCACGCCAAATCGAAGAACCCCTATGGCGCCATCGGGCGCGAGGCGCAGATCCGACTGTCGATCGAAAACCGCCGCAAGCAGCTGGCGCAATGTCTCTGGCTTAGGCAGCGGGTCGAGGCGCATCTGGCCCACGGCGACAGCCTTGTGGTGCTCGGCGATTTCAACGACGGCCCCGGCATCGACGAATTCGAAAAGCTGTTCGGGCATTCCGGAATTGAAATCGTGCTAGGCACTTCGCCCGACCCCGCGACCCGGCTCACCGACCCTCACGCCGCGATGGCCCTGCAATCCAAGGTCGGCATTGCCCCCACGTCGGCCCGCTTCTATCTTGCCCCGCAGAAGCGGTTCTTCGAGGCGCTCCTCGATTTCATCATGGTCTCACCTGACCTGGCGGCCAAATCGCCAGAATGGCGGATCTGGCATCCATTCAACGATCCCCGCATCCTTGAGACACCCGATCTGCGCGAGGCGCTTTTGCAAGCCTCCGACCATTTCCCGGTGACCATCGACCTGCCAGATGTGATTTGAAAAACAGGGAGGGCATCCCCATATTTCTATCATGCGACTCGTCCTTGCCCTGCTGTTCGCCGCCGCTCCGGCTTTTGCCGAAGACCCTCCGGTCACGCCGAAGGCCGACGACGGCGGCTTCAGCCTGATGGAAGAGGGCATGAAGCTGGTCATGCGCGGCATGATGGAAGAAATGCAGCCCGCGCTCGACGAGATGGGCAAGGCATTGGACGAAGCGGGTCCCGCGCTGAAAGGTTTCGGCGAAGAGATCGGCCCCAAGATCCGTCAACTGATCGCGCTGATCGACGACATCGAAAACTATGATGCGCCGGTCATGCTGCCAAATGGCGACATCCTGATCCGCCGCAACGCGCCCCTCTTGCCCAAGATGGGCCCGCAAGCCGACCCGCTTCCCGGCCCGAACGGCGAAATCGAGCTTTAGCGAATCCGTGCTAACCTCGCTCCATACAGCGGAGCGATTCCATGCGGATTTTTTTGATTCTCATTCTGCTCTTTCCCTTTGCCGCCTTGGCCGAGACCGATGCAGAGCTGGAGGCGTTCCTGACAGCCCCACCGAACCCGCTTGACCTTGCGATCACCACAGACGAGTCCGCTGCAAAGACAACCGTCATCGGCGCGAAAGGTGGCACGCTCAAGCTGAAGAACGCCGTCGGCGATGCCTTTGTCCTGACCTTTCCCGAAGGTGCGCTGCTGACCGAGACCCGCATCACCGCCATTCCAATCACCGAAAGCGCGGGCCTGCCCGAAGGGGCCGGGCCGATCACTGGGCTGATCCTGCAACCGGACGGGCTGGAACTGGCCGCGACCGCCACGCTGGAAATCACGCCGAAGACCCCGATCCCGCCCGAAAGCCGCCTGCACTGGGGGTTCTATGAGGACGGAAAGGATGCGTTCCTGCACATCCCGGTGCAGGATACCGATAGCATCATGATCCCCATCGACCATTTCTCGGGCGCCGGGATCAGCTTTGCCGACCGGCTGAACCTGCAGCTGGACCGGTGGAAACAAACACAGGTCGAGAACCGTCTTGCCACCCACGTCTCTGAACTGATCCGGAAGGTCAAATCCGGCGAAGGGTCGATGGATGACCTGGTCAAGGCATTGCAAGACGGCAAGCGTATTATCATAGCGGGGCGCTTGGCCATCGCAGGCCGTGCACCAAGCAATTGCAGCGACGTCAAGGATAGCTTGAAGGCAATCGCAGCAGTTGAAAAACAATCGCAAGTGCTTGGGTTCGACCCTGACGGCGACGGTACCGAAGTCATTGGCAAGCTCTTCAACGACGGCTTCGTACAATGTCTGGATGAGGCTCTCCAGATTTGCCTTGGGACTGGAGATCTCAAGCCACTGACCGACTTCGCGCTGCTTTTCGAACGCATGCGCATTCTCATGGGCATGACTAAAGGCGAATCGTTTCTTGATCCGGAAAAGTCTGCGGCATTGCGTGCCGCGATGGAACGTTGCGGGCGCTACAAGCTGACGGTGCAGGCCAAGGGGCATTGGGTGGATGGGGTCGGGGTTTACGGCGACGTCGATTTCAAGGTCGAGGTTCCGATCCGCATCAAGTTCTCCGGCGACAGCATCCTTTCCTATGCCCTTTTGGGCGAGGCTCCGGCAACCGATGTGAACGTGACCTTCGTGGACTACGCCTGCTGGGTGCTGGACAGCTACCGGCAAGGCGCGCCGATGCAGGCCAAGCTGACCGACCTGACCTTCGACAAGGATCACGCGCCGAAACGGGTGACGCTGGCGATGAAAGGACCCGAGCTCTTTGCCGTCACCTCCTGCACCTCGAAGAAACGCGGCAAGAAGACCATCGAGTCTCCGGTGTCGGAAAGCACCTGGGGCATCGCCCATGCCCGCAACCGCGCCGGCCCCGGCTATGTTCTGCAGACGATGAAAGCCGGGTCGCATCCGAAGCTTTTCAGCTACACCTGGGATGGCAAGGGGACCGATGCCAACGTCACTTCGACCGACACCACGACCCTGACGCTGGAACATATCGGCGGCTGAACGCTGCGGGCGCGGGCTGGACAGAGGTTAAGAAACCCTGAATGCCCACAGCCAACCCATTGATTTCCAAGGGGTCGAAAAGCTGCCCACGCGCGGGCAGCCTACCCCCGCGCCGCCCGGATCAGGTCCAGGATCTCCTTCGCCGCCGCCGGAATGTTGGTCCCCGGCCCGAAGATCGCCTTCACCCCGGCCCCCTTCAGGAAGTCATAGTCCTGCTGCGGAATGACCCCCCCGCAGATCACCAGAATATCCCCCGCCCCGCGGCGTTTCAGCTCCTCGATCAGCACCGGGGCGAGCGTCTTGTGCCCCGCCGCCTGGGAGGAAATCCCGATCACATGCACATCATTATCGATGGCATCCTGCGCCGCTTCCTCCGGGGTCTGGAACAAGGGCCCCACATCCACATCGAACCCGATGTCCGCGAAGGCCGTCGCGATCACCTTCGCCCCTCGGTCATGCCCGTCCTGCCCCATCTTCACGACCAGCATCCGCGGCCGCCGCCCCTCGGCCTCGGCAAAAGCCTCCACATCCCGCTGGATCGCCTCGAACCCCGCGTCGCCCTCATAGGCCGCGCCATAGACCCCTGCGAGGGTCTTAACCTCGGCCCGATGCCGCCCGAATACCTTTTCCATGGCGTCCGATATCTCCCCGACCGAGGCCCGTGCCCGAGCCGCCTCCACCGCCGCTTCCAGAAGGTTGCCGCCTTCGCCCGCCCGTCGCGTCAACTCGGCCAGCGCCGCCTGCACCCGCACTTCATCGCGGCCAGCCCGCACCGACTTCAGCCGCGCGACCTGAGCCTCACGGACCGCCCCATTGTCGATGTCCCGGATGTCGATCGGGTCTTCCTTGTCCTTGCGGTACTTGTTGACCCCGACGATCACCTCGTCCCCCCGATCGATCATCGCCTGCCGCCGGGCCGCCGACTCTTCGATCCGCAGCTTCGGCATGCCGGAGGCCACCGCTTTGGTCATGCCCCCCATCGCCTCGACTTCCTCGATCAGCCTCCAAGCCTCTTCGGCCAGCTGGTTGGTCAGGCTCTCCACATAGTAGGACCCCGCCAAGGGATCGACAACATGGGTGATCCCCGTCTCCTCCTGCAGGACCAACTGCGTATTCCGCGCGATCCGCGCCGCAAACTCCGTGGGCAGCGCAATCGCCTCGTCCAGCGCGTTCGTGTGCAGTGATTGCGTCCCCCCAAGCACCGCCGCCATCGCCTCATAGGCCGTGCGGATCACGTTGTTGTAGGGGTCCTGCTCCTGCAAGCTGACCCCCGAGGTCTGGCAATGCGTCCGCAACATCATCGACGACGTCTTCTTCGCTCCGAACCCGTCCATGATCCGGTGCCAAAGCATCCGCGCCGCCCGCAGCTTCGCCACTTCCATGAAGAAATTCATCCCGATGGCGAAGAAGAACGAGAGCCGTCCCGCGAAGTCGTCGACATCCATCCCCCGCTCGATGGCAGTCCGGACATATTCCTTCCCATCCGCCAGCGTGAAGGCCAGTTCCTGCACGAGGTTCGCGCCCGCCTCCTGCATGTGGTAGCCGCTGATCGAGATCGAGTTGAACTTCGGCATCTCGGCCGAAGTGAACTCGATGATATCCGCGATGATCCGCATCGAAGGCTCGGGCGGATAGATGTAGGTGTTCCGCACCATGAATTCCTTCAGGATGTCGTTCTGGATCGTCCCCGACAGGTCCGCCCGCGCCACCCCTTGCTCTTCCCCCGCCACGATGAAAGACGCCAGGATCGGGATCACCGCCCCGTTCATCGTCATGGAAACGCTGATCTTTTCCAACGGGATACCGTCGAAGAGGATCTTCATGTCCTCCACGGAATCAATCGCCACCCCCGCCTTGCCCACATCCCCCACCACGCGCGGATGGTCGCTGTCATAGCCCCGGTGCGTCGCGAGATCGAAGGCCACGGACACCCCCTGCTGCCCCCCCGCGAGCGCTTTCCGGTAGAACGCATTCGACTCCTCGGCGGTGGAAAACCCCGCATATTGCCGGATCGTCCAGGGCCGCCCGGCATACATCGTCGCCCGCACCCCCCGCGTGAAAGGTGCCACACCGGGCATCTCACCCATCTGCGGAAGACCCTCCACATCGGTAGCGGTATACAGCGGTTTGACCGTGATCCCTTCCAGCGTCTGCCAGTTAAGCGTGTCCGGGCCCTTGCCCTTCAACTCTTTCGAGGCCAGCGCCTCCCATCCCTTCAGGTCCGTCATCACACTCTCCAATCCGCGCCGATCACCGCGCTTGGGCTTTTGCCAAAGGCCCCCTATATCAGGCACATGCAGCGTATCGCCCGTCGTCCGTTCCTCGCCGTCCTGGCCCTTTGCCTTCCGGCGCTAACCCTTCCCGCCGGGGCCGACGAGGCCCCCGCTGTCGCTCCTGCTTTCACCCCGGTTTCGGCCGCCGAGGTGGTCGAAGCCGACCTCCTCTTTCTCCGCCGCCCGGTCATCGTCTTCGCCGACAGTCCAAACGACCCTGCCTTCGTGCGGCAGATGCAGCTTCTCGACCGCTACTATGCGCAGTTCGAAGCCCGCGACGTGATCCTCATCACTGACACCGATCCGGCCAACCCGTCCAGCTTGCGCAAAAAGCTGCGCCCCCGGGGCTTTTCTCTGGTGCTGATGGACAAGGACTGGAAGCCGATGATCCGCAAGCCCCTGCCGTGGGAAGGGCGCGAGATCGTCAATTCCATCGACAAGATGCCCATCGCGCGCACCGAAGCACTGGAGCGGAACCCGGCGGGGCGGTAAGCCCGCCGCCTGTCCCAGACGCCGGATTTTCGCAGCAAATCAGTAAGTTGCATCACTCGAACTCCATGATCACGTCATCGACCTTCAGGCTCGCGCCGGCGCTGGCCTTGATGGTCTTGACCACGCCCTTCCGTTCGGCCTTCAGGATGTTCTCCATCTTCATCGCCTCGACGGTTGCCAGCGCCTGGCCCTCCTGAACCTCCTCGCCCTCCGCGACCGCGATCTTCACCACCAGCCCCGGCATCGGGCAGAGGAGGTATTTCGAGGTATCCGGCGGGGCCTTCTCCAGCATCAGGCCTGCCAGCGCCTTCTGGCGGGGTGACTGCACATGGACCTTCAGGTCCGCCCCACGCAGCCGCATCCGAAAGCCCATCGGGACCTTGGCCGTCTTGATGACCAAAGGTTCACCGCCCACCGAGAGGCGGGCCAGCGGCTGGCCTGGCGTCCAGTCGCTTTCCACCCGGAGGTCAGTGCCGTCCTCGAACACCACGGTCGAACCCGCAGGATCGGCCTTGATCGTCACCGGCCAGCTGATCCCCTGCAGCGTGACCACCCAGTCATCGCCCACCCGCCGCGTGTGGTTGTCCATGGTGCCCGAAATCCGGGTGCGCCGAATCTCCGCCACCCGGTTCATCGCCGCCGCCGCCGCCGCAACGCGCCGCAGCAGGCTTGAGTCCAGCGTGGCCCCGGTGAAACCGCCCTCGTATTCCTCGGCGATGAAGGCTGTGGTAATGTTGCCAGACGCAAAACGCGGGTGGTCCATCACAGCGGAACAGAACGGCAGGTTGTGACCGATCCCTTCCACCTCGAACGTATCCAGGGCGAGCCGCATCTCCTCGATTGCATCGGCGCGGGTCGGCCCCCAGGTGCACAGCTTGGCGATCATCGGGTCGTAGAACATGCTGATCTCGCCGCCCTCGTAGACGCCGGTATCGTTGCGCACGACGCCACCGCGTTTGGTGCGGCCTTCGACGGGGGGCCGGTAGCGGGTCAGCCGCCCGATGGAGGGCAGGAAGTTCCGATACGGGTCCTCGGCATATAGGCGGCTTTCCATCGCCCAGCCGTGGATTTTGAGGTCTTCCTGTTTGAAGGGCAGCGGTTCACCGTTCGCCACCCGGATCATCTGTTCGACCAGATCGACCCCGGTAATCAACTCCGTCACCGGATGCTCAACCTGCAAACGCGTATTCATTTCAAGGAAGTAGAAGTTGCGGCTGCCGTCGACGATGAACTCCACCGTCCCCGCGCTGGTATAGCCCACGGCTTTCGCCAAAGCGCAGGCCTGCTCGCCCATCGCCTTGCGGGTTGCCTCATCGAGGAACGGCGAGGGCGCTTCTTCAATCACCTTCTGGTTCCGCCGCTGGATGCTGCATTCGCGTTCGTGCAAGTAGACGCAGTTGCCGTGTTGGTCGGCCAGCACCTGAATTTCGATGTGGCGGGGTTGGGTGACGAACTTCTCGATGAAGATCCGATCATCCCCGAAACTCGCCGCCGCCTCGTTCTTCGACGACTGGAAGCCCTCGGCGACCTCGCCCTCGTTCCAGGCGATCCGCATCCCCTTGCCGCCACCGCCTGCCGATGCCTTGATCATCACCGGATAGCCGATCTGGCCGGAAATCTTCACCGCCTCATCCGCGTCCGCGATCAGACCCATGTAGCCGGGGACCGTGGAAACCCCGGCCTCCATCGCCAGCTTCTTCGAGGTGATCTTGTCGCCCATGGCTTCAATGGCGGGCGATGGCGGTCCAATGAACACCACCCCAGCCGCCTCCAAAGCCGCCGCGAAGTTGCGGTTTTCCGACAGGAAGCCATAGCCCGGATGCACGGCTTGCGCGCCCGTGGCCTTGATCGCCGCCATGATCTTGTCGATCACGATGTAGGACTGTGCCGCTGGCGGTGGCCCGATATGCACCGCCTCATCCGCCATCGTCACATGCAGCGCACCCCGGTCCGCGTCGGAATAGACCGCCACCGTCCTGATCCCCATCTTGTGCGCGGTCTTGATCACGCGACAGGCGATCTCGCCCCGGTTGGCGATCAGGATCTTGTCAAACATCGGCTTCCCCCATCAGGCGCAATAAAAAAGGACCACCCGGGCGGTCGGCCCGGATGGTCCTTGTGCGTGTTTCGATCCGCCCGAAAGCGGACAAGTCGGTGAGCGGTTCAGTAGCCCGAGTTGCAGCGCGGCAGGCCGAGCTCGATACCGCAGGTTGCAACGCCCGCAAGGCCGCCGATGGCGGCACCTGCAAGCATGTTTTCATCCAGCGCGTCAGCGACCAGCGCGCCAGCGGCCGCACCTGCCAAGCCGCGGGACGCGGGGTCCTGCATGCAACCGGCCAGAGAAGTGGAAAGAATGGCGAAGACGATAAGCGACTTCTGCATTTGGATCTGCCTCGTAGGTTTGTTGTTATTGCGGCGGATTCTACCGCAATATCACGGATTTGGAAGCAGTTTCTCGCACGGCTCACACGGTCGGCGTTTTCCGACCCCCGCACAAGGATCGGTCCGGCCTGGGACGGGCCGGACCGCAGGGAAGGGGAAGGGTAACAACGTAGACTGCGCAAGCCACGGCTGGACCGCCGAAGACCGGCACCAAGAGAATGGCGCGACGATGCAACCATTGCAAACCCAATGAAACCGCCCGCACAACCCTGAGCAAAAGCGCGCCAAAAGGCCTTGGGTCTCGGCGAAATCATGCCTAATCCTCGTCCCCGTCCCCTTCCCAGTCGTCCGCAAGCGCATCCGGCGCATCGGGAGCGAATATCTCGGGAAATGCCGCCTCGGCACGTTTTGCGTCGATCTTAAGCAGCGCATCGTAGGAACTGGGATCAAATGGGTCTTCGGCCGGCACGACTTCGCGCCCGAACAGCCAGGACAAACGGCCGGCGTCAAGGTTGCCACGCTCGAACGGTTCTTCCCCGAAATACTGCCAGAGTGCCGCCATGAAGGCCTGATCGGCCATCCGGTCGGCATGCTTGCGGTCTCGGAACCGCTCACGCTTGATCAGCTTTGTTGCGCCCTCTTTCACATTGGCGCGGCGGATTGTGAACTGGAAATCGGTCCCGGGCATCCGGCCGGGAAAGCCTCGGTGCTTCAGCATCTGTATTGTCCCTGGTCATGGCTGACAAAGAGACAAATAGGCGAACGGACAAGCGCAGCCCAGAGGGAAGTCACTGAAATTTCTAGGGAACACGGCCTGACAACCGCGCAATTGCGCAGGAGGCCGAAGGTAGGCGCGGGCCCGCCTGCCAAAAGCCGGCAGGCCCGCTCCGCAAGATTACTTGTACTTGCCGGTGTCCACGACTTCCGGGGTGACCGGCTCGGGCATCGGCTCTTCTTTTTTGGCGCAAGCGGCGAAAGCCGAAACCATTGCCAGAACCAGAACCAGACGTGCGCTCTTCGACATCCTCTACTCCATCTTTCTCTTGGCGCTTCGGATGCCTCGCAGCTATCCGGCGCCTGTTCGCTGTTGAAGGCCGAATTGGCCCGGCCTGACGCTACCTTAGCCGAAAGTTTTTCGGATTGGTATGACGGCCCGACCAAGTTCTCGACCTGTGGCGTTCCTACATCAGCAGGTAGTACATGGCCAGCCAGAAAAACAACATTTCGCGACTGCATCAAAAGACCTCCCAGATGCAGACACCGTTTTCCGGGCGATAGGATTCAAAAAACTGCACCACATCCGGCGCGGCCTCACCGAATGGCACGGCTTCACTGGCAAACGAGATGATGATCTGCTGCGGCGCAGGCACCATGCCGTCGATGCGCTTTACGGCAAAGCTGTCGCACAGTGCCTGCATGTCCATAGCGGCGCTTTCGGCCTCCGCCGGATCAAGGCCGGGCGCAAGAAACCGGAACCGTGCCGTCGCACCTTCCGGCCCCCGCGCGTTTGTCACGATATCAATCAGTGTCAGCGCACGTCCCGAAGGCACCGAAACCGCCTCGCCCGCCGGGGTTTCGTCCTGACACGCGGCAACCAGCGCCAAAGCGCCGATCAGGGCCGGAATGAGACGGGCGTTGCCAAGGGACATGATCACAGCGGGATGTTGTCGTGCTTCTTCCACGGCATCACGGCTTTCTTGCCGCGCAGAGCCGCGAAAGCCCGCGCCACTCGGCGTCGGGTGGAATGGGGCATGATCACCTCGTCGATAAAGCCCTTTTCGGCAGCGACGAACGGATTGGCGAAGCGGTCCTCGTAATCCTTCACCCGCGCCGCGATCTTCTCGGGCTCGTCCAGTTCGGACCGATACAGGATTTCCACCGCACCTTTTGCCCCCATCACCGCAACCTCGGCCGTCGGCCAGGCATAATTGAAGTCGGCCTTCAGGTGCTTGGACGCCATCACCACATAAGCCCCGCCATAGGTCTTGCGGGTCAGGACCGTGACCTTGGGCACCGTCGCCTCGCCATAGGCAAACAAAAGCTTCGCCCCGTGTTTGATGACCCCGCCGTATTCCTGGCCCGTCCCCGGCAGAAAGCCCGGCACATCGACAAAGGTCAGGATCGGGATTTCGAATGCATCGCAGAACCGCACAAACCGAGCGGCCTTGCGGCTGGCGTCGATATCCAGGCACCCGGCCAGCACCATCGGCTGGTTCGCCACCACGCCTACCGTCTGACCCTCCAGCCGGATAAAGCCGATGATGATGTTGCCGGCAAAATCCTTCTGCACCTCGAAGAAATCACCCTCGTCAGCGACCTTCGTGATCAGTTCCTTCATGTCGTAGGGCTGGTTCGGGTTGTCGGGGACCAAGGTGTCGAGGCTGGTCTCGATGCGGGTCGGGTCGTCGAAGAACGGCCGCACGGGGGCCTTCTGCCGGTTGTTCAGCGGCAGGAAATCAAACAGGCGCCGCACTTCGGCCAGCGCCTCGACGTCATTCTCGAAGGCACCATCCGCGACGGATGACTTGCGGGTGTGGGTCGAGGCCCCGCCGAGTTCTTCCGCCGTCACCACCTCGTTCGTGACGGTCTTCACCACGTCGGGGCCGGTGACGAACATGTAAGAGCTGTCTTTCACCATGAAGATGAAGTCGGTCATCGCAGGGGAATAGACAGCGCCGCCCGCGCAGGGGCCCATGATCAGGCTGATCTGCGGCACCACGCCCGAGGCCTCGATATTGCGCTGGAACACCTCGCCATAGGCGGCCAGCGACGCGACCCCCTCCTGAATCCGCGCACCGCCGGAATCGTTGATCCCGATCACCGGCGCACCGTTCTGCATGGCCATGTCCATGATCTTGCAGATCTTCGCGCCATGGGTTTCCGACACCGATCCGCCCATGACCGTGAAGTCCTGGCTGAAGACATAGACCTGCCGGCCGTTGATGGTGCCCCAGCCGGTAACGACGCCGTCGCCTGCGGGCCGTTCCTTCTCCATCCCGAAATCGGTGCAGCGGTGGGCCACGAACATGTCGAACTCTTCGAACGACCCTTCGTCCAGCAAAAGCTCGACCCGTTCCCGTGCCGTCAGTTTGCCCTTGGCATGCTGGGCCGCGACTCGGCGTTCGCCGCCCCCGGCCCTTGCTGCCAACCTGCGCGCCTCAAGCTCGTCCAGAATATCTTTCATCGCGCCCTCCCCCGGCTGATGGCGCGCCCAATCTAGGCGATTGCTGCCACTGCGAGAAGCGCCAATGAGAAAATTTGCAAAGTCATTTCGATATCTGCCTTTCAAATTGCAAATCAGCAAAACGGGTGGCCGCAGCGCGGGATCCGAAGTATCTGCGCCCGGCACATTCTGCCGGAGGACCTGATGCCCAACCTGCCCATTCCCGTCGTCACGATAAGCCTATTGCTGGCGTCGAACATCTTCATGACTTTCGCCTGGTATGGTCATCTGAAGTTCAAGGAAAGCGCGCTTATCACCGTGATCCTCGTTTCCTGGGGCATCGCCTTCTTCGAATATGTACTGCAGGTTCCGGCGAACCGCATCGGCCACGGATATTTCTCCGCCGCCGAATTGAAGACGATTCAGGAAATCATAACCCTGTCGGTCTTCGCCGTCTTCTCGGTCTTCTACCTGAAAGAGCCGCTTGGCTGGAACCACCTCGTCGGCTTTGGCTTCATCACCGCGGGGGCTTTCTTCATCTTCCACAAATGGACGTGACCGACCCCCAGTCGCTGGCGTAGCCTCTGCCTCGCCAGGCGGAAGTAGGTGGGCCATGGGATACAGGCTTTACGGGCGACGTCAGACCGGGTCGATGGCGATCGAGGCTGCCTTGCGCCTCTGCGGCGCGGACTGGACACTGGCCGACACGCCCCGCCCAACGAGAGCTGCAGACCGGGCGGCGCTGTTGCAGATCAACCCTCGCGGACAGGTGCCGATCCTGATTCACCCCGACGGCACGGTGATCACCGAAGGGCCCGCGATCCTGTCGCACCTTGCTGCCGCCTTTCCCGCCGCAAGCCTGGCCCCCGCCCCCGGCACATCTGCCCGCGCCTGGCACGACCGCTGGCTCGGCTTCTGTCACGCCAATGTCTACGAAGGCATGCTGCGCGAGCTTTTCCCCGACCGCTATACGCTGGACCCCGCTGGCGGACCCGCCGTCGCCGCCGCCGCGACCGACTATGTCCGTTGCCACTTTTCGATCTTCGAGGCCGAGCTTGCCCTCCGTCCCGACACCACCTTTTTCTGCGGCACCATCCCATCGGTCCTCGACATCTACCTCTGGATGCTGTGCTTCTGGATCGACGCGGACTGGCTTGCCACTACCTGCCCCGGCCTTGCAGCACATTGGCACAGGATGCGCGCGCTGCCCGTGCTGATCGCGGTCGAGAAGGCGCATTTCGGGTAGGCAATCCCTGCCCTGCCCCGCAATGGACTTCGCCTTTCCCCGGGCGTAGGAAAAGGGATGACCTCCCTTCCCACCCCCCGCTTTCTTGACCGGACCACCCCGCCCAAGATCATCACCCTGATCCTCATGGCCGGGCTTTCCGCCCTTGCCATGAACATCTTCCTGCCCTCGCTGCCCGGCATGGCGACCTATTTCGGCGTGCCTTACGGCGTGATGCAGCAGTCCGTCGCGCTTTATCTCGCGCTTTCGGCGGCCCTGCAGATCATCATCGGCCCGATCTCCGACCGCTTCGGCCGTCGCAAGGTGCTGATCGGGTCGCTGATCCTGTTCCTGCTGGCCACCATCGGCACGCTCCTTGCGCCGACTGCCACCAGCTTTCTGATCTTCCGCATGGCCCAGGCCGTGATCGCATCAGGCATGGTCCTGTCGCGCGCTGTCGTGCGTGACATGGTCGCCGATGCGCAGGCCGCCAGCATGATCGGCTACGTCACCATGGGGATGAGCCTGGTGCCGATGATCGGCCCGGTGATCGGCGGGGTCCTTGACGACATCTACGGCTGGAAGGCCAACTTCGCCCTCCTCCTCCTCTTGGGCCTCGCCACCCTTGCCCTCGTCTGGGCCGACCTGGGTGAGACGGCAACGCTCCGCCGTGTCAGCCTGATGGACCAGGTCCGCACCTATCCCACCCTCTTCGCCTCACGGCGGTTCTGGGGCTACACCCTCTCTGCCGCCTTCGCCTCGGGCTGCTTTTTTGCCTACCTTGGCGGCGCGCCATATGTTGGCGACAAGATTTTCGGCCTGACCTCGACGCAGGTCGGGGCGCTGTTTGCCCTGACCGCCATCGGCTACGCCTTGGGCAACTTTCTTGCGGGCCGCTTTTCCGTGCGTATCGGCATGAACCGGATGATCCTCATCGGCGCGCTCGTCACCTCTTTCGGACTCGCGTTACTCGCCCTGCTGACGCTGGCCGGGCTTTCCGGGCCGGTGGTCTTCTTCGGTCTCACCATCTTCATGGGCATCGGCAACGGCATCTGCCTGCCCAACGCGAACGCCGGGATGCTGTCGGTTCGCCCCGACCTCGCGGGCACAGCCTCGGGCCTGGGCGGGGCGATCCTGATCGGCGGGGGGGCCGCCCTTGCGGCCTTTGCGGGGGTCCTTCTTGGCCCGGGGTCCACCGAGATGCCGCTCATCCTGCTGATGCTTGCCTCCTCGGTCGCCTCGGTGATTGCGATCCTTTTCGTCATCCGCCGCGCCCGCGAGATCGGAGCCGCCTGACTCTCCAGTTGACGGCCCGGCTTTGCAAAGCCACGTTCGGCTTTGCAAACAGGGGACGCAAATGGCCACCCAGAAACTTTACGCCGGGGTCAAGCTGCGCGAAATCCGGGGCCGGATGGCCCTGACGCAAAAGGCCTTTGCCGACAAGTTGTCGGTGTCGCTGCCCTACCTGAACCAGATGGAGAACAACCACCGCCCCGTCAGCGCCGCCGTGGTCCTGGCGCTCGCACAAGAGTTCGGCCTCGACGTGACCGAGCTGACGGTGGGTGAAAGCGAACGTCTGGTGACCGACATGCGCGAGGCGCTGGCCGACCCGGTCTTCACAACGGCAACGCCACCGCTCGCCGACCTGCGCCTTGCGGCGTCCAACGCCCCGGCCCTTGCCCGCGCCTTTCTTGACCTTCACCGCGCCTACCGCCAGACCCATGAACGCCTCGCCTCCTTGGACGAGGCTCTGGGCCGCGAAGACGCCGCCCTGCGCCCTTCAGCTTGGGAAGAAGTTCGCGACTTCTTTCACTATTGCGACAATTATCTTGATGCTATCGACCGCGCTGCAGAACATTTTGCGACCTCGGCAACCAACGGAAAATCCATCGAGACTCTGGCTCAGGATCTCTTGAAAAGGGTTGGCATTAGCCTGCACTATTCGAACACCGCACCCTTGCGGCACTACGATCCTTCGGCAAAGCGTTTGGACATCTCCGCGCGTGCCTCCGGCCCCTCGCAACGCTTCCAGCTTTTGCATCAAGTCGCTCTTCTGACCCAGAATGAACTTCTGGAGGCAACTCTCGATCTGGCGCGGTTTTCCACACCCGAAGCGCGCGACATCGCCAAGATCGGCCTCGCCAACTACTTCGCCGGGGCCGCCCTTCTGCCCTACCGCGCTTTCCTCGCCGCCGCGCAAGAGGTTCGCCACGACCTTGAACGTCTGGCAGACATTTTCGGGGCCAGCATCGAACAGGTCGGCCACCGCCTTTCAACCATGCAGCGCCCCGGCGCCAAGGGCATCCCCTTCTTCTTCGTCCGCGTCGATCAGGCCGGCACGATCACCAAGCGACACTCCTCGACCCGCCTGCAGTTCGCCCGCTTCGGCGGCGCTTGCCCCTTGTGGAACGTCCACCGGGCCTTTGAAACGCCGGGGCAATTCCTGCGCCAACTGGCAGAAACGCCAGATGGCGTGCGCTATCTTTGCCTCGCCCGCGATGTGTCGAAATCCGCAGGGGCCTTCCTTGCCCCCGTCCGCCGCTATGCCATCGGCCTTGGCTGCGAGGTCCAGCACGCCCCGCAACTTGTCTATTCCGACGGGCTCGATCTGAAAGGAAGGTTCGAGCCCATCGGCATTTCCTGTCGGATCTGCGAGCGCATCAACTGCCACCAGCGCAGCGTCCCGCCGCTGGAAGGGCGGCTCAGGATCAACCCCAACGCCCGCGACGTGCTGCCCTACGAAATCGGCTGACTACTTTCGCAGCGCCGCCGCGATCTGGTCCTTCAGCAGCGCCCGGGTCTTGCGCAGCACTTCTTCGTCGGTCTCGGTCACGAGATCCAGCCGCGTCTCTGCCCGATGCACCTTGTCGTTGACCGCGTCGTAGTCGGTCAGAAGCTTGGCGAATTGCGCATCCGACGCCTTCAGGGCGCTGATCTTCTGCGCGTCTGCCGGAAAATCGTCGTGCAGCGTGTGCGGGGTATTCGACATCGGTCTCTCCTTCTTGACTGTCCCTTGCAGTCTAGAAGACCCCGCGCGTCCCGGCCTTGACCGGGATCAAACGCCTGAAAGATCAGCGCTGCGACGCCCGCCAGTTCGGGTTGATCCACGGCTCCTGGTTCGACGCCGGAAGTGGTGACCGCCCCAGGATATGATCCGCCGCCTTCTCGCCCGTCATGATCGACGGCGCATTCAGGTTGCCGTTCGTCACCTGCGGGAAGATCGAGCTGTCAGCGACCCGCAACCCTTCGACCCCGATGACCCGGCATTCCGGATCGACCACCGCCATCGGATCGCTGGCCCGCCCCATCCGCGCGGTGCCGCAGGGGTGATAGGCGCTTTCCACGTGCTCACGCAGGAAATCGTCCAGCTGGTCGTCGGTTTCGACCTGCGGCCCCGGTTGCAGCTCGGATTGCAGGTAGGGCTTGAACGCCTCCTGCCCGAAAATCTCGCGCGTGAGGCGGATCGAGGTGCGAAAATCTTCCCAGTCCGAAGGATCCGACATGTAGTTGAACCGGATCACCGGCGCGTCCGTCGGGTTGCCCGACCGCAGGGTGATCGACCCCCGCGACTTCGACCGCATCGGGCCGACATGGGCCTGGAACCCGTGCCCTTCCGCTACCGTCTTGCCGTCATAGCGCACGGCGATTGGCAGGAAGTGATACTGAATGTCGGGGTATTCGACTCCGGCTTTGGACCGGATGAAGGCACAAGCCTCGAACTGGTTCGACGCGCCCAGGCCCGTTCCCGTTAGCAGCCATTGCGCGCCGACCCAGGCCTTTCCCCAAAGATTCCAGTATTTGTAAAGGGTTATCGGCTGGCTGGCCGCAAACTGCATGTAGATCTCCAGATGGTCCTGCAGGTTTGCCCCCACGCCGGGACGGTCCGCCACCACCTCGATCCCATGCTCCTTAAGGTGCGCCGCAGGCCCGATCCCCGACAGCATCAGCAGCTTCGGCGAGTTGATCGACGAGGCCGCCAGGATCACCTCGCGCCCCGCCCGGATCACCTGCCGACCTGCCCGTGTGTCAACCTCGACCCCGACCGCGCGCTTGCCCTCCATCACCACCTTGCGGGCGAAGCCCCGGACGATATGAACATTCCCCCCCGCCATCGCGGGCTTGAGGTAAGCATTCGCCGCCGACCAGCGCCGCCCCTTGTAGATCGTCGCCTCGAAGGGGCCAAATCCCTCTTGCTGCTGGCCGTTGTAGTCCTGCGTGACCGGATAGCCCGCCTGCTCGCCCGCCTTGATGAAGGCGTCGAACAGCGGATTCTCCCGCTTGCCCCGCGAGACATGAAGCGGTCCGTCCGTCCCCCGGAACTCCGGCCCCGACCCGCCGTGCGAATGCTCCATCCGTTTGAAATACGGGAGAACATCGGCATAGGCCCAGCCATCCGCCCCCATCTCGGCCCAGGTGTCGAAGTCCCGTGCGTGGCCCCGGACATAGACCATCCCGTTGATGCTGGACGATCCCCCGATCACCTTGCCCCGCGGCGTCGCAAGCCGCCGACCACCCAGATGCGGCTCGGGCTCGGTCGCGAACCCCCAGTCGTAGATCCCCATGTTCATCGGGTAGCTCAAGGCCCCCGGCATCTGGATGAACGGCCCCGCGTCCGACCCGCCGTGTTCAATCACCACAACCCGCTTGCCCGCCTCGGCCAGCCGGTATGCCATCGCGCAGCCCGCAGATCCCGCGCCGACGATCACAAAATCCGCGTGCATCGCTCAGGCTCCCCGCACCAGTTCGGCTTCCAGATGTCGCAGCGCCAGCGCAACTGCCGCCACCCCGTCCGGCGCGCCCGACTTCAGCACCTCGCGCAGGTAAAGCCCGTCGATCAGCGCCCCCAGCGATTCGGCGATAGCCTCGGCACGGTCCCCGGCCAGCGGTCGCAACCCCGCCACCAGGTTCGAGCGCAGTCGCCCCTGATAGATCGCCAGCAGCCGCTTCGCCTCGGGCACCGACTGCGCCAGCACCCAGAAGTTCAGCCAGGCCCCCACCGCCTCGCGCCGGAAGTTGCCGGGGCTGAACGACGCCCGCAGCACCGCCCGAATCCGCCCCTCCGGCCCATCGGCCACCGCCAAAGCACCCCGCACTTCCGCGCCATAAAGCGTCATGATGTGGCGCATCGCGGCCAGAAACATCTCTTCCTTCGACCCGAAATAGTGGTGCGCCAACGCCGAGGACATGCCCGCCCGTTTGGCGATCTGGCTCACCGTCACGTCCAAGGACCCCACCCTGCCGATCTCGACAATCGTGGCTTTTACCAGCGCGGCCTTGCGGATAGGCTCCATCCCAAGCTTCGGCATTCGGTGTGGCCCCAAAAAACTCTTGCCAAACCGAAGTAGGGCGAAGTTTATTGACTCGTCAATCAACAAAAAACATGGGGAGCCTGCATGACCATCCGTTCAACCCTTCTGACCACTGCTGTCACCTTCGCGCTGGCAGGGTCCGCCTTCGCCGAAGGCTGCGACAAGATTGTCTTCTCCGACGTCGGCTGGACCGACATCACCGCCACCACCGCCGCGACCGCGCTTGTCGCCGAGGCCTTGGGCTATGAGACCGAAATCAAGGTCCTCTCCGTCCCCGTCACCTACACCGGCCTGGCCGAGGGCGACGTCGACGTGTTCCTCGGCAACTGGATGCCGACGATGGAGGCCGACCTCGCCCCGCACCGTGATGCAGGCAAGGTCGAAACCGTCCGCACGAACCTGGAAGGCGCGAAATACACGCTGGCCACCAACGAAGCCGGGGCCGCCCTTGGCATCGCTGATTTCAAGGACATTGCCACCCACAAGGACGCGCTGGAAGGCCAGATCTACGGGATCGAGCCCGGCAACGACGGCAACCGCCTGATCCTTGACATGATCGCCTCGGGCCCCTTCGGACTTGACGGCTTTGAAGTCGTGGAATCCTCCGAACAGGGGATGCTGGCCGAGGTTGCCAAGAAGTCCGAGGCTGGCGAGCCGATCATCTTCCTCGGCTGGGAACCGCATCCGATGAACGCCAACTTCAAGATGACCTACCTGACCGGCGGCGACGACTACTTCGGCCCCAACTTCGGCGGCGCCGTCGTCGATACCAACGTCCGTGCGGGCTATGTCGCGGAATGCCCGAACCAGGGCAAACTTCTGCAGAACCTGTCGTTCTCGCTGGCCATGGAAAACGAGATCATGGGCAAGATCCTGAACGACGGCGAAGACCCGCGCGATGCCGCGAAGGCCTGGCTGGCCGCCAATCCGACCGCATGGGAGCCCTGGCTCGACGGCGTGACCACCAAGGACGGCGGCGACGCCAAGGCTGCCGTGACAGCCGCGCTTCAGTAATCAAGAAGGCCCCGGGGACCAACCCGGGGCCGCTTTCGTTCCGACCAGGGGGACAGCATGGACTGGCTGACGGATTACAAGATCCCGGTCGGCAAGGTGGCGAAGACCATCTTCGACTGGATGAAGGACAACCTCTCGCCGCTCTTTGATGCCATTTCGACCGTCATGGAAGCGATGATCGAGGGCATCCTGTGGCTGCTTCAAGCCCCGCACCCGCTGATTCTCGTGGCCCTGTTCGTGGCTCTGACCTGGTATCTGCAGCGCAGCTGGAAGGTGTGCCTTGGCGTCTTTCTCGGCTTTCTCTTCATCCTGAACCAGGGATACTGGGAGGAAACCACTGAAAGCCTGACCCTGATCCTGTCGGCTTGCGTGGTCTGCATGGGCCTTGGCGTACCGATTGGGATCGCTGCCGCGCACCGCCCCCGGCTTTACACCGCCATTGTCCCGATCCTCGACCTGATGCAGACCCTGCCAACCTTCGTCTACCTGATCCCGGCCATCGTCTTCTTCGGCCTTGGCATGGTCCCCGGCCTGATCGCCACGGTGATCTTCGTCCTGCCCGCGCCGATTCGGCTGACCCATCTTGGTGTCTCCTCCACCCCCATGGCACTTCTGGAAGCCGCCACCGCCTTTGGGGCCACCCCGAAGCAGCGGCTTTGGAAGGTCGAGCTTCCCTGGGCCATGCCGCAGATCATGGCGGGCTTGAACCAGACCATCATGCTGTCGCTCTCGATGGTCGTCATCGCCGCGCTCGTCGGTGCCAACGGCCTTGGCGTGCCGGTCGTGCGTGCGCTGAACAGCGTCAACACCGCGCTCGGCTTCGAATCCGGCTTCATCATCGTGGTGGTGGCAATTCTTCTCGACCGCATGCTGAGGGTGTCGAAATGAGCCGCGCTGCCGTTGAATTCGACAAGGTCTCCATCGTCTTTGGCGACAACCCGGACCGCGCCCTGCCCCTGATGGATCAGGGCAAGACCCGGCAAGAGGTGCAGCAGGCCACCGGACAAGTGCTAGGCGTCCACGACTGTTCCCTGACCGTGGCCGAGGGCGAAATCCTTGTTCTCATGGGGCTTTCCGGGTCCGGCAAGTCCACGCTTCTGCGCGGGGTCAACGCGCTGAACCCCGTCGTCCGGGGCGAAGTGCGGGTGCTTGAGAACGACAGGATGGTCTCGGTCACCAAGGCAAACCCCGAAACCCTGCGCCGCCTGCGCGCGACCCGCATCGCGATGGTCTTTCAGCAATTCGGTCTGCTGCCCTGGCGGTCCGTCCGCGAAAACGTCGGCCTGGGGCTGGAGCTTGCCGGCATGTCGCCAGAAGCGCGGAAACCAAAAGTTGACGCCCAACTGGAGCTGGTGAACCTAAGCCAATGGGCTGAACGCAAGGTCGGCGACCTCTCCGGCGGCATGCAACAGCGCGTTGGCCTCGCCCGCGCCTTCGTCACCGATGCCCCGATCCTCTTGATGGACGAGCCCTTCTCGGCGCTAGACCCCTTGATCCGCTCAAAGCTGCAGGACGAGCTTCTGGACCTGCAAGCCAAGCTCAAGCGCACCATCGTCTTCGTCAGCCACGACCTCGATGAGGCCTTCAAGATAGGTAACCGCATCGCGCTGATGGAGGGCGGCCGGATCGTCCAGTGCGGCACGGCGCGCGAGATCATCGCCAACCCGGTTTCAGAGTATGTGGCCGACTTCGTGGCCCATATGAACCCGCTGGGTGTCCTGACCGCGCGTGATGTGATGGAGCCGGGCGAGGCTTCGGCTCATGCGCACGAGCTGCCCGCCGAAACCCCGGTCAAGGACATCATGGACCTGATGTCCAAGGGCGTGGCCGAGCTGGTGGTGACAGAAAACGGCCGGAACCTCGGGATGGTGCGGACAGCCGGATTGATGGCGAAGCTGATCAACCCGCGCGGCTAAAGCCAAGAATTTCAGGTAAGATTCTTGGAAAATTCCTTGAGTAAGGAATTTGGTCCAGCCCGCCCGTTGCGCTGTGGGCGCTTGTTAAGATCCGGTAAATGTCCAC
This sequence comes from Paracoccaceae bacterium, assembly GCA_009773055.1. GTDB lineage: Bacteria > Pseudomonadota > Alphaproteobacteria > Rhodobacterales > Rhodobacteraceae > Tabrizicola. Next base: position 35,290 of record WOUW01000008.1, on the reverse strand, counting down.
GGCCAAGCCGTTGATTTTGCAGGACTGGCCTCGGCTGCCCACCGTGGACAGCCTCAAGCCTTCGCGGCAACCTTTTTCGCCGGAGCCTTCTTCGCTGCCGCCTTCTTCGGGGCAGCCTTCTTGGCCACCGCAGCCTTCGGTGCGGCCGCCCTTTTCGGCGCAGCCTTCTTCTTGCCCCCCGACTTCCCGGCTTTCTCGGAGATCAGAACCAGAGCCTCCTCCAGCGTGACCGCCTCAGGCTCCACCCCCTTCGGCAGGGTCGCGTTGACCTTCTCCCACTTCACATAGGGCCCGTATTTGCCCGGCATCACCTGGACCTCACCCCCGTCCGGATGCGCCCCAAGGGTCCGAAGCGGCCCCGCCGGAGCCGCCCTTCCGCCCCGCGTGGCCTTCTGAGCCAGCACTTCCATCGCCCGGTTCATCCCGATGGTGAAGACCTCCTCCACGTCCGGAATGTTGGCATAGACCGACCCATGCTTCACATAGGGCCCGAACCGCCCGATCCCGGCCTCAACCAGCACCCCATCTTCCGGGTGCTTGCCCACCTCGCGCGGCAGGGACAACAGCGCCAATGCCCGTTCCAGCGTCAGCCCATCCGGCGTCCACCCCTTCGGCAGGCTCGCCCGGTCCGGCTTCGGATTGGCCTCCGACGCCTCGCCCCGCTGGACGTATGGGCCGAACCGGCCCGCGCGCAGGCTGATCTCCACCCCGTTTTCATCCTGCCCCAGGATGCGCCCATCCGAGGCCACTGACTCGGCATCCCCCGCCAAGGGCCGGGTATACCGACACTCCGGATAGTTGCCGCAGCCGATGAAAGCCCCGCCCGACCGCGCGGTCTTCAAGTGAAGACGCCCGGACCCACAGGTCGGGCAGACCCTCGGGTCGCTACCATCTGCCCGCGCCGGGTAAAGATGGGGAGCGAGGAATTCGTCCAGTTTCTCCAGCACCTCGCCGATCCGCAGGTCAGCCGTTTCGGCCACCGCCGCGCTGAAATCCCGCCAGAACCGGGTCAGCACGTCCTTGTAATCGCGGTCTCCGGCCGAAACGTCGTCCAGTTCGGCCTCAAGGTCGGCGGTGAAGTCGTATTCAACATAGCGGTGGAAGAAGTTCGACAGGAAAGCCGTCACGAGCCGCCCCTTGTCTTCCGGGAACAGGCGATTCTTGTCCTTGCGGACATATTCCCGGTCGACGATCGTGGTCAGAATCGAGGCATAGGTCGACGGTCGCCCGATCCCCAGCTCTTCCATCCGCTTCACCAGCGTCGCTTCGGTATAGCGCGGCGGGGGCTGCGTGAAATGCTGGTCCGGGGTGACAGCGCCTTTGTCCAGAGCCTCGCCCTGCATCAGTTGCGGCAGGCGGCCTTCCTCGTCTTCGTCGCCATCTTGCCGGTCATCGCGGCCCTGGTCGTAGACCTTGAGATATCCGTCAAAAAGAACGACCTGTCCGTTGGCCCTGAACCCGACCTGGCCATCCGGCGAGGTGATGTCGACCGCCGTCCGCTCTAGCCGAGCCGCGGCCATCTGGCTGGCGATGGTGCGTTTCCAGATCAGGTCGTAAAGCTTGCGCTGGTCGTCCTCGACCCGGATTTTATCGGGCCCGACGCCCATGTCGGTCGGCCGGATGCATTCATGTGCTTCCTGAGCATTCTTGGCCTTGTTCTTGTACAGAATCCGGAACGTAGGCCTTGCCGAACCGCTTGTCGATTTCGCCGCGCGTCGCCATCACGGCTTCGGGGGCCATGTCGATGCCGTCGGTCCGCATGTAGGTGATATGCCCCGCCTCATACAGGCGTTGCGCTGCATTCATGCACTGTTTGGCGCCCAAGCCATACTTCCGGCTCGCTTCTTGCTGAAGGGTCGAAGTCATGAAGGGCGGCCAGGGATTGCGGGCCGCAGGTTTCGATTCCACCGCCAGAACCTTGAAATCGCGGGATTTTCCGGCCTGAACAGCAAGCTCGGCGGCCGTGGCGGTAGGGATATCGAACTTGGTCAGCTTCTTGCCGCCAAGGGTGACCATGCCGGCCTCGAACTCTTGCCCCCTCGGGGTGCGGAAGACCGCCTTGACGGTCCAGTATTCCTGGGCCTTGAAGGCCTCGATCTCCATTTCCCGCTCAACGATCAGGCGGAGGCAGACGGATTGCACGCGGCCTGCGGACTTCGCGCCCGGAAGTTTGCGCCAGAGGACGGGGGAAAGCGTGAAGCCCACCAGATAGTCCAGAGCGCGACGGGCGAGATAGGCTTCGACGAGCGGCGTGTCGATGTCGCGCGGTTCCTTCATCGCCTTGGTCACCGCGTCTTTGGTGATCGCGTTGAAGGTCACGCGGGCGACTTTTTTCCCTTTTTTCAGAGAGCCTTGCAGGGCTTCCCTCAAGTGCCAGCTGATCGCCTCGCCTTCGCGATCCGGGTCGGTGGCAAGGATCAGGGTGTCGTCAGTCTTCAAGGCCTCGGTGATGGCGCGGATGTGCTTTTTTGATTCGGGTGCAACTTCCCAAAGCATGTCGAACCCGTTCTCGGGGTCGACTGATCCGTCCTTTGCGGGCAGGTCGCGGACATGGCCGTAGGAGGCGAGGACGACGAAGTCCGGGCCGAGATACTTGTTTATTGTCTTGGCCTTGGCGGGGGATTCGACGACAACGACTGGCATATTTCGTGAAACTCCCGCGCCCGGCAAATGGCGGGGCAACATGTGGGGGAAGGTGAGGGCTTGTCAACCGGGGGGCTTCACGGGGTCGCTCGTCGTGTCGCTGTTCTCGATTCTGAAGGTGTGTTTGGAGGGGGACGAACGGGTGGGCCAAGGGGTCCTCAGCCGCCAGCCAAGTGCTTGGGAACGGGCGTTAATTGGCAAGGTTTCGTAAAGGGTAAGCGTCTTCCACCCGTCTTCCGCGCGTCTTTCTGGCGTGTTCCGGAAAGAAAGGCCGTGCAACGCAGACCGTTCGCGTCGAATCGACCCTAGTCCACCCGGGCCAGCAATCCGCCTGATTGTCGGGAAATGCGACCGTCGAGTTCAAGCGCCAGAAGTTCGGGGGCAAGCTCGGCCGGAGTGACATTGAGGTCGCGCATCAGCTGATCTTCTGCCAGCGGGCTGGGACCAAGGCGGTTGAGGATCATCGAGTGGAGGAGGGCCACTTCTTTCAGCGGTCGCTGCACGGTTTCGGGGCCGGAACGCGGTGCCTGACGCATCGCTGGCTCGGGCAGGTCACGGGTCGGCGCGCCCAGGGCCTCCAGCACGTCCTGCGGTCCGCGCGCAAGCAAGGCCCCGTCGCGGATCAGCATGTTGCAGCCCGACGCGCGGGCATCGAACGGGTGGCCGGGGACAGCCATGACGTCGCGGCCATAGTCCAGCGCGGCCTTCGCGGTGATCAGACTGCCGGATTTCGCCGCAGCCTCGACCACGACGACGGCGCGCGACAGACCTGCAACGATCCGGTTGCGAAGCGGGAAATGGCGCGCCTTGGGTTCAAGGCCGGGCGGGTGTTCACTGATCCGGCAACCATTTGCGTCGATCTGGCGGGCCAATTCGTCATTTTCCGCCGGGTATATGACGTCGATGCCACCAGCCATCACGGCAATGGTCCGCCCCTCCGCCTCCAACGCGGCCTCATGCGACGCAGTGTCGATGCCGCGGGCCAAGCCGGAGACGACAGTGAACCCGGCTTCGGACAGGCCAAGGCCCAGCCTGCGGGCCATCCGCATCCCAAGCGAAGAGGCATTGCGGGCGCCGACCATGCCGACAGCGGGACGGTTGAGCAAAGCAATGTTGCCGACAGCCCAGAGAACCGGCGGCGCGTCGGGGACTTCGGTCAAGGCCTTGGGATAGCCCGGCCCGCCATGGACCAAAAGCCGCGCCCCCGCCGCCAGCCCCTGCCGCTGTTCGGCCAGGACCACGCCCAGCGGACAGGGTTCGTAGTTTTCCACCCCGGCAGAACGGGCGATGTCAGGCAGCGCCGCTAGGGCTGCACGGGCCGAGCCGTGTTCGGCAATCAGCCGATGATAGGTGACGGCCCCGACCCGGCGCGACCGCAGGAGACGCAGCCGGTCAAGCTGGTCGTCTTCGAAGCCTGATAGCTGGCCGTCCGCCATTCGCGCCCTCCTCGCAGTCTTCGGGCACAGGCTGCACCGCAGATGGTTAATGAAAGCTGAATCGCATCCTGTTCCCTGGCCGACTTGATTCATTGCCAAGACAGTTGAACCCCGGCGCGATATTTGATCAAATGGCGCAAAGGCCCGAAGGCGCGAGTCTGACCCGCGTGGTGGCCATGGATTCTGGGGAGCCAAGACCATGCTGAATGCCGAAGTCGCCAAGCGCCGTGATGATGCCATTTCGCGCGGGGTCGGGATGATGACCCAGATCTACGCGGATCGGGCGCTGAACTCGGAGATCTGGGACATCGAGGGCAACCGCTACATCGACTTTGCCGCCGGGATCGCGGTGGTGAACACCGGGCATTGCCACCCCAAGGTGATGGCAGCCGTTGCAAGCCAGATGGCGAAGTTCACCCACACCTGCCACCAGGTGATGCCCTATGAAAACTACATCCGGCTGGCCGAACGGCTGAACGAGAAGGTGCCAGGCCCTTGGAAGAAGAAGACGATCTTCGTGACGACGGGCGCGGAAGCCTGCGAGAACGCGATCAAGATCGCCCGTATCGCCACGGGCCGCAATGCCGTCATCGCCTTTGGCGGCGGCTTTCATGGCCGGACCTTCATGGGCATGTCGCTGACTGGCAAGGTCGAGCCTTACAAGAAGGGCTTTGGCTCGATGATGCCGGACGTCTTCCACGTCCCCTTCCCGATGGAGCCGCATGGCATCTCGACCAAGGACGCGATGGCAGGGATCGAAAAGCTGTTCAAAGCCGATCTTGACCCAGCACGCGTCGCCGCGATCATCTTTGAACCGGTGCAAGGCGAGGGTGGGTTCTATCCCGCACCGACCGATCTGGTGAAGGCGATCCGCGCCCTGTGCGACCAGCATGGCATCGTGATGATCGCCGACGAGGTGCAGACCGGCTTTGCGCGCACCGGCGCGCTGTTCGCGATGGAAGTGCACGGTGTGGCCGCTGACCTGACGACGATGGCCAAGGGGCTCGCAGGCGGGTTGCCCCTGGCGGCCGTCACGGGCAAGGCAGAGCTTATGGACGCGGCAAATCCGGGCGGTCTGGGTGGCACTTATGCCGGGAACCCCTTGGGGATTGCGGCGGCCAATGCCGTCCTTGACGTGATCGAGGAGGAAGACCTCTGCGCCCGGGCGAACGAGCTTGGCAGCCGGCTGAAGCAGCGGCTGGAGGCCTTGCGCGCCACCACGCCCGAGATCATGGACATTCGCGGTCCGGGCTTCATGGTCGCGGTCGAGTTCGGCAAACCCGGCACGCATGAGCCTGACGCGGGCTTCACCGGCCGGGTCCGGATGGAGGCGCAGAAGCGCGGCCTGATCCTTTTGACCTGCGGCGTCTATGGCAACGTGGTCCGCTTCCTGGCACCGATCACCATTCCGGACACGCATTTCGCCGAGGCGATGGAGATCCTTGAGGCAGCGGTGGCCGCAGCCCGTCAGGGTTGATTTCGCCGGTTCCGTGCGCGGGTTTCGGACGAAATCCGCCAATGCGGAACTTTCCGGCGGCGTCCGCGTTATAGCTCAGTAGACTCGTCCCGCAGACTCACTCATCGGAGCAAAGACATGACCCGCACTATCCTTGCACTTCCCCTCTTGGTGGCCGCTTTGGCCGCCTGCACGCCAGCTGAACAGAATGCCACGATCGGCGCGTTGGGTGGGGCCGCGGTCGGGGCCGCAGTTTCGTCTGACGCAGACCGCGAAAAGGGTGCCATCGTGGGTGCGATCGTCGGCGTTGCCGCTTCGCAACTGATCGGCCCGGTCCCGCAGCAGCGTGGCAAATGCTATTATCGCGACCAGTATGGCAACCGCTTTATCGCCAACTGCCAGTAAGACCTTCGCAGTCTGAGCAGATCAACCCCCGGCCCGGAGACGGGTCGGGGGTTTTCCGTTGCCGGTTGCGGTGCAAAGTGCCCTTCCCTTGGGGCGTGACCAGGCGCTAGAAGGGCGGCCAGTCATCCAAGGGCGGCCCATGGCAGAGCCTTCATCCGGGATCGTGGTTGCCGCAGCCAGCGTAAGGCTTGGCGGCAGTCTGGTGCTGGACAGACTGAACCTGCACCTGACCGAAGGCCGGATCGGCATTCTCGGTCGTAACGGGTCTGGCAAGACAACGCTGTTGCGGCTGATCGCTGGGCTGATCGCGCCGGACACGGGCACGGTTCGGGTGGATGGGTTCGATCCCTACACCGATCGGCGTGCGGCACTGGCAGCACTTGGCATCCTGTTCCAGAACCCCGATCACCAAATCCTGTTCCCGACAGTCGAGGAAGAACTGGCCTTTGGCCTGGCCCAGCAGGGCGTGACGCAAGCCAACGCATTGGCGCAGGCACATCAGGCGCTGCGGGCCGAGGGACGGGCGCATTGGTCGAAAGTGCCGGTCACCAGCCTGAGCCAGGGCCAGCGGCACTACCTATGCCTTATGGCTGTCTTGATGATGGCGCCGCGCACTATACTGCTGGACGAACCACTTGCGGGTCTGGACCTGCCGACGCAGGCCCGTCTGGCCCGCCGCTTTGCGGCGCTGCCACAGCGGCTGGTGACGACCGGGTCCTGTGGCTGGAAGCAGGCCGGATCGTCGCGGATGGACCGCCCGACAGGGTGCTGCCAGCCTTCACTGCCGAAATGGCGCGGATCGGGACGCAAGATGCTGACGCTGACCTCTCCGGTTGAGACATGGGCACATCCGCTGCCTGCGGGGGTGAAGCTCGCGACGCTGGCGGCAGTGACGACCGGGCTGTTCCTGGTAAGCTCACCCTGGGTGCTGGCCGGGGCCTGTGTCGCAACGGCGGGGCTATATCTTTCGGGCGGGGCGGCGTTTGCGCGGACGGGGCTGCGGCAGCTTTGGCCGCTTTGGCCCTTTGTCCTGATCGTGGGGCTCTGGCACCTGTGGGCGTGGGACATCGCAGCGGGGACGGCGATCCTTTTGCGGATGGTCACGGCCGTGGCTTTGGCAAACTTCGTGACCATGACCACGCGCCTTTCAGACATGCTGGCGGTCTTCGAATGGCTGGCGCATCCGCTCGCACCGATCCTGCCGCCACGTCGGCTGGCGCTGGCTTTTGCACTCGTGATCCGATCCATCCCGGTGATGCTGGACCGGCTGGAGCAGATCGGCGCAAGCTGGCGGGCAAGGTCCCCGCGCCGTCCGCGCTGGCGCGTGCTGGTCCCGGCGACGCTTGCCGCCCTCGATGACGCGGACCGGGTGGCAGAGGCCTTGCGGGCGCGGGGTGGGGCTGGTTAAAGGGCAAAAGACCAACGGGGGACCCATGGAACGCAATCTGACCCACATCGCTCTTTTCGCCGCCCTAATCGCGGTGCTGGGGCTGATCCCGAAAATCGACCTCGCCGCCGGCGTGCCGATCACCGCGCAATCGCTGGGGATCATGCTGTGCGGCACGGTGTTGGGTGCCAAGCGGGGTGCTTTGGCGGTCCTGTTGTTCCTGGCGTTGGTTGCTGCCGGGCTGCCCCTGCTGTCGGGTGGGCGCGGCGGGATCGGCGTCTTTGCCGGGCCTTCGGTCGGGTTCCTGATCGGCTTTCCCATCGCGGCCTTCGTTGCCGGTTGGGTGATGGAGCGGACCACGCTTTCGCCCGCAGTGGCTGCGACGGCGGCTTCGGTCATCGGGGGGATCGGGGTCCTTTACGTCTTCGGGATCCTCGGCATGGCGGTGATGCTGGACAAGACGCTACCCGAGGCGTCGTTCCTTGCAATGGCTTTCCTGCCGGGCGATGCGGTCAAGGCCGTGATCGCGGGTCTGGTGACGCAAAGCCTGTCGCGGATGCGGCCTGCCTCGCTTTTGTCACGCGCCTGAGGCTTCGGCCAACAGCGCCGTCCCGATGCCCCCTGCCGCCGCAATGGCGGCAAGGCCCCTGCCCTGCTTGAGGCTGTGAAACAGCCGGACCGCCAGGATCGCCCCTGACGCGCCGATCGGATGCCCGCGGGCAAGGCTTCCGCCTGCCGGGTTCACAATGGTCGGATCAAGGCCTGCGCCGTCGATCACAGCAAGGGCCTGGACGGCGTAGGCCTCCATGATTTCTGCCTGCTGCAGCAGTTCGCCCCGCCAGATGCGTCGGATGGCGGCAATTGGGGCAAGGCCGGGCTCCACTGGGTTACCGCCCAGCGTGGCACCGCCAAGAAGGGCCAGGCCCCTGCCCTGCGCCAGCCGGTCCGACACGACCAGACAGACCGCGGCGGCGTCAGCGGCGACGGCGGCGGTAGCAGCGGTGATGCTGCCGGTGACGACCGGGGCTTTTGCAAGCAGCCTTTGGGTGAGGATGCGAGCGAAGGCGTCACCGGTGACGCCGTTCAGCGGGACGATTTCGGCCGAAAGGTCAGCGGCGAGGGCCTTGGCGTGGCTTTGCATGGCCCAGGCCTCTTGTCGGTTGCGGGCGATCGACAGGCGGTGGGCCAATGCCTCGGCGGCCTCGGCCATGTCGGGGTCGCGGTCGGGCCAAGGGGTAAAGCGGGCCTGGTCGTAGGGGGCGGGGGGGCCTCCGTCGGGATCGGTAGCCAGTCGCAGGGGGCGGCGGGAGTAGCTTTCGACGCCCCCGGCAAGGACGATGTCGGCGGCACCGCAATCCACCAGCGCCTTTGCCAGTAGGATGGCGTCGAGACCACCCGCGCATTGGCGGTCGATGGTCAGACCGGCGACGGTTTCGGGCAAGCCTGCTACAAGAGCCACGCGACGGGCGGGGTTGCCGCCCGCTCCGAGAGCGTTGGACAGGATCACCTCGTCGACCTGAGCAGGATTGATCCCGGCATCGGCGAGGCAGGCAAGGAGGACCGGAGCGGCGAGGTCTTCGATCGACAGCCGCGCAAAGGCCCCGCCGCGCGGAACAACTGCGGTGCGGCGGGCGGCGATCAGGCGGGCCAAAGCGTCGCCTCCAGCGCCTTGAGGTCGGTCTTGCCCGAGGCGAGCGTGGGCCAATCCTGGCGCCAGATCAGGGACTTGGGGGATTTGAGCGGGCCGAGGTCCTGGCGGAGAATGGTCAGGATAAGGGCTTCGGTGCCGGGGTCGCCCTGCAGGATGGCGACCAGGCGATGCCCGCGTTTGAGGTCGGGAACCGGCAGGACGGCAGCGCGGGTGACGCCGGGAAGGGATTCGAGGAGCGCTTCGATTTCCTCGGGGAAGATGTTCTGGTCGGCCACGGTGACCATGCGTCCGGAGCGACCTTTCAGATAGAGGTGGCCGTCTTTGAGTTCGCCGATCTCGCCCACAGACAGCCAGCCGTCGCGCCACTGGGTTGCAGGCGCTGTTGTATTGAGCGCGGACGCGCTTTCCAGTTGCCTCGCCTCTGCGCGCAAAGGGTGCGCACCTGGCTCGAAGGTGCCTCCGGCGGGGATGCTTTCGGAAGGGAATTGAGGCGCGTAGCCCAGGAAAAGGTAGGGACTTTTAACCCAGACTTCTCCGGTCGGGTCGACGTGGATGTCGACGCCAGGATAAGCGCGACCGACGGAGGCGTCAGGGGTGGTCTCGTCTGCCAAAGTGATGAAGCTGGTTTCAGTCGCACCGTAGAATTCGCGGATCCGGGCGTTGGGGGCGAAGGTTGCGAGGCGAGCGCGCAAGGCGGGGTCGAGCTTGGAGCCGCCGACAAGGATGAGCCGGAGGTCGGGGCATTGGCCCTGGGCGTCGGTCACGAGGCGAAGCTGCGCGGGGGTGGCGTACAGGTGGGTGATGTGGCGTTGCGCGACGGCGGCGCGTTGGCGGTCAGGGCGGAGGTCGGACATAAGGTGAACCTCGGCACCAAGGTGGAGGCCCTCGATTGCCCCGTAGAGCGAGAGGGAGTGGAGAAGGCGTCCAAGGGTGGCGATGCGCGCGCCGGGCCCGATCCCGAGGCGGGCGTTGACGACGAAGCTGGCGATCCAGGAGGCTTGGGTGCGGCGGATGCGGCGCGGCTGGCCGGTAGAGCCGGAGGTGAGCGTTTCCAGGATCGGTTGGGCGTGGGGGTCGGGCGGCGGCTGGTCAGGCGCGCCGATGCGGAAGGCGTGATGGCCGATGGCTGCGGCGAGACCTTTGGGGGTGTCGGGCAAGATCGGGCCTTCGGGCAACCGGGGCCGCACTTCGGCCCGCGTGCTGTCAAATAGCCGGGCGTCAGGGTGCCAGCTGAAACCGTCGGTCATGCCTTGAGGAGGCTTGCGATCCGCCGGAGCGCGAGGAGGTAGCCTTCCGTCCCGCAACCGACGATCACCCCGTCGGCGCGATGGCTGATGTAGGAGTGATGCCGGAACACCTCGCGCTTATGGATCTGCGAGATGTGAACCTCCATTACGACGCCGTCGTAAGCGTTCAGCGCATCTAGGATCGCGACCGAGGTGTGCGAATAGGCCCCGGGGTTGATGATGATCGCCGCCGAGGTTCCGCGCGCCGCATGGATCCAGTCGACAAGCTGGCCTTCGTGGTTCGATTGCATGGCACGGACCGCAAGGCCCAGTTCCTCGCCCAGGTCCGCGACCGAGGCTGCCACATCGTCCAGCGTTTCGCGCCCGTAAATCTCGGGCTGTCGCAGGCCGAGAAGGTTCAGGTTCGGGCCGTTCAGAAGGGTAACGAGCTTGGGCATGGGGATCTCGCGGGGTAGGGTCGGGCGAGATTAGCCGATAACGCCCCCGGGGCAACGGGCAAAACGGGGGCAATACGGCGAGACGCGATTGGGTGGAGGAGCTTCAGTCTAGGGCTTTCCAACCGTGGGTTCCCACACGCCATCAAGGTAAGATGCTTCATCGTCTCCTGGCCACGGTGGCATGGTGACGCAAATGAACGTCAGTGGCCGATGTCCGACGTTTCGATATTGGAAGGACACTCCAACTGGAATGTCGATCGAGACACCGGGGACAAGACGCGTGATCGTCTCTTCATCGCCGTCCCGCCGCCAGATCTCGCCTTCTCCTGCCAGAACATACCAGAATTCGCTGACGCTAGCGTGAACCGTTGCCCTGTTGATCTGTCCGACTTCTACCGTGCTGTGGATCATGTTTCCGGTCGGACCGTCCATGATGAACCGGATGTCCGCTCCGGCCGGTGACCTTGCATCAGCCACTTCCGGGAGAGTCGTCTGTTTCATGATGGCAGCATCTTGGCTTGATCGCAGTGATCCACTGACCGCACTGGTCCTATCGCAGCGCCAGAACTTTCGCGACCCCGCCTTTTGCGATCCCCAAAAAAATGGCGGCTTTCCCGGCGCCGAGGGAATAGCGCGGAAAGCCGCCAAGGGAGACGCCGTTTACCCCGAAGGGGTTGATCTCAGGCCACTTTTTCCAGAACCAGCTCGGGCAGGATGCCCAGCGCGCGGGTGACTTCGCGGGTCAGGTGCGGGCGGTTCAGGGTGTAGAAGTGCAGGTCCTCGACCCCGCCCTGGATCAGCTTGTCGCAAAGCGCGGTGCATTGGGCCAGCGCCAGCAGCTCTTCGCGCCCGTCACGGGCGGCCATGGTGAAGGCCTCGTCCAGCTTGAGCGGAACCTTGGTGCCGCAGCGGTGGGCAAAGCGTTTCGCGCCTGCCCAGCTGGTGATCGGCAGGATGCCGGGGATGATCGGTGCGGTGATCCCGGCCCGCACGCAGGCATCACGGAAGCGGAAGAAGGTGTCGGCGTCGAAGAAGAACTGGGTTATCGCCGAAGAGGCACCCGCGTCGATCTTCCGCTTGAGCCAGGTCACGTCAGAGGTGCTGTCGGCGGCATCCGGATGCGGCTCGGGATATGCACCGACGCGGATCTTGAACTTGCCGGTGCGAGCCAGCTTTTCCACCAGCTCGACCGAGTTGGCGAACCCCAGCGGGTGCGGGACAAAGCGTTGGGCCCCTTTCGGGGCATCCCCGCGCAGGGCGACGATCTCGGTCACGCCAGCAGCGGCATAGGCTTCGGCGATGGCGAGGGTCTCGGTCCGGGTAGCGTCAACGCAGGTGAGGTGCGCGGCAACCGGCAGGCCGTAGTTGCGATGGATGGTCGAAACCGCCTCGTGCGTCAGGGTCCGGGTGGTTCCGCCCGCGCCGTAGGTGACCGAAACGAAGGAGGGCTGCATCGGCGCCAGAGCCTGCACCGTTTCCCACAGGCGGAACGAAGCGTCCAGCGACTGCGGCGGGAAGAACTCAAAACTGATGCGGGGCGTGGTCATGGTGGTCTCCTTCAATGACCCTCTTGTCGCAGATTACGGCATGTGAGACCAATTCATAATTCTCACCATCTTCATGAGGCTTGTTCATGTATATCGAGTTGCGCCACCTGCGAACGATCCGCGCAATCCAGCAGGCTGGGGGGCTAGCGCGGGCTGCGGACGTGCTCAACATGACGCAATCTGCCCTTAGCCATCAGGTGAAGGGGCTGGAGGATCAGGCCGGGATGGAGCTGTTCGTCCGGCGGTCCAAGCCGATGCGACTATCGGCGGCGGGCGTCCGGATGCTGCGGGCGGCTGAACGCATCCTGCCTGAAATCGACGCGATGGAGGAGGAGTTCCGCGCGTTGCGCGCCGGGCGGACCGGGCGGCTGCACATCGCCATCGAGTGCCACGCCTGCTTCGACTGGCTGTTCCCGGTCCTAGAGATGTTCCGCCACGCCTGGCCCGAGATTGACGTGGACATCCGCGCAGGCCTCGCCTTCGAGGCGCTCCCCGCGCTGAACCGCGAGGATGTTGACCTCGTCATCTCGTCCGACCGCGAACCGCCGCCGGGGATCGTGTTCAACCCCCTCTTCGACTATCACCCGACTTTCGTCGGATCGGCGCAGAACCCCTTGGCCGCGAAGGAATTCATCACGGCGGAAGATTTCCGCGACCAGGTGCTGATCACCTACCCGGTCAGCCGCGACAAGCTGGATGTGTTCACCGAAATCCTGACCCCAGCCAAGGTTGAACCCCGGGCGCAGCGGACGGCAGAGCTGACCGCGGTGATCCTGATGCTGGTCGGATCTAACCGGGGTGTCGCGGTGCTGCCAGACTGGGTAATGCGCGAGGTGAAGACCAACGCGGATTACATCACGCGGCCTTTGGGGCCGGAGGTGGTGACGAAGCGGATGTATGCGGCAACGCGGGAAGAGGATGCGGCCAAGCCCTATATGGCGCATTTCCTGAAGCTGGCGCGCAGCGAGCCGGTTAAATTGCAGCGTGGGTGACGCCTCCTCGTTCGACTTCGTCTTCTCGTCGGGTTGGGCCAGCGAGGAGGAGACGAAGTCGAACGAAGAGCGTCAGGCCCGGATCGTGTCGGCCATCGCCTTGAACAGCCCATCGTTTGCCGCGATCAGCGCGCCGTCCAGCGGATCGGTGCCTTCGCGCAGGCCCTCGACCAGACCACCGGCCTCTTTGACCAGAAGGATGCCCGCCGCGATGTCCCAGGCGGACAGCTCACGCTCCCAATAGCCGTCGAAACGACCTGCGGCGACATAGGCGAGGTCCAGCGAGGCGGCCCCCCAGCGGCGGACACCAGCGCAAGCGGGCATCAGGCGGCCAAGGTCCTTCAGCATCGCGGGCAGAGTGGACTTTGCGCCGAAGGGCACGCCGGTCGCAAACACCGCTTCGCTCATCGTGCGGCGGCCTGAGACGCGGAGACGCCAGCAGCCAGCGCCCTTCTCGGACCAGAACATCTCGTCCTTGGCCGGGTCATAGACCACGGCGGACACGATCTCGCCCTTGTGCTCTAGCGCGATCGACACCGCCCAGTGCGGCATCCCGTGCAGGAAGTTCGTGGTCCCGTCCAAGGGATCGACGATCCAGCGCCGGGTCGGGTCAGCACCGGGGGTCACGCCGGTTTCCTCGCCGATCCAGCCATAGGTCGGGCGGCCGCCGAGGAGTTCCTCCTTGATCAGCCGCTCCGCCTCACGGTCGGCCTTCGTGACAAAGTCGCCGGGACCCTTGGTCGAGACCTGCAGGTTCTCGACCTCGCGAAAGTCCTTCACAAGGCTCCGGCCAGCCTTGCGCGCAGCCTTGATCATTAGGTTGAGGTTGGCAGAGCCTTGCATGCGCGTCATTCCCGGTGGTTCAGGCGCGGTCTATAGGGTCTGGCGCGCCGGAAAGAAAGAGTGCGCGACAAGGCCCGCTCCAGTGGTCAGAAGCCACAGCGAAAAGGCGAGGTAGCCCGCGACGGTGGCCATGGCGAGAAGCGGAGCTTCGTTGCCAAGCGCGATGGACAGGCCTTCGCCCAGCCCGACGCCGATGCCTGCCACTGCCAAAGCAGCGACGGCTGCGGCGGGTCTGGCGAAGCGCTGACCGTTCGACAGGGCTTGCAGGGCGGCGAGCGTGACCCAGGCGAGTGTAAGGATCTGGCCCAAGTGTTCGCCAATGGCGACCCCGCCCCAGCCGTTCAGCAGGGTGAAGGCGGTCTCCAGGCTGGCGCGGGTGGCGGCATCGGTGGCGGGGTCGGCGTGCATCGTGGCAAGGGCGGGCACCGCGAAGACCCAGCGGAAGAGGCCGATGGCTTGGGCGATCCCGGCCAGCGCGCCGATCAGGGCGGCACCGACGGCGAGGCCGGGGCGGCGGGTCCAGTCGGCGGTGGTGAGGGCCAGCGCCGGGGCGAAGAAGATCAGGCCGACGGCAGAGAGCGCAAAGGCATACCAGGTGAGGATCAGCGGTGCGCCCCCGGCGGCGAAGGCGTCCAGCACCTCGCCTGCCGGGCGGCGCAAGATGTCGGGGTAATCGAAGGAAGATGCGAGCAAGGCGAAAGGGAGGTTGAAGGCGATGGCCAATGAAAGGGCGGCCAGTCCCAGAAGGGTCCGTTGCATGTTGTCCTCGGGTCAAGGGTGTGTCACTGTATGGTGACAATCGTATATCACCAGTCGGTGACATGTGCAACAGCGAGCCTTGACCCATGCCCGACAAGACCCCGGATGCCCCTGCCCCACGCGCCCGCAACCGCGACGAAACCCGTGCGGCGATCCTCGCGGCCGCGCAGAAGCAGCTGGCCGAGGAGGGATTTTCCGGCTTTGGCGTCAATGCCTTGGCGCGGCGGTCTGGCTTCGACAAGCAGCTGATCTACCGCTATTTCGGTGGGCTCGACGGGCTGGTCGACGCCTTGGGCGAGGACCTTGCGGGCTGGGTCGCGGCCCATCTGGCCCCGGCGCTGGCGCAGGACCCCGGCCCTGAATACGGCGATCTGGTGGAGGCGGTCATGCTGGCCTACCTCGACGCACTGCGGGGCGATTCGCTGATGCAGAAGCTGGTGGCCTGGGAGTTGTCGGACCCCTCGCCACAGGTGCGCCGCCTGTCGGACCAGCGGGCCCGGGCGATGGGAGAACTGGTCGCGCGCCTGCGCGGCGAGCGTCAGCCTGCAGCGGGTCTGGATGCGCCCGTGTTGAACGCGATCCTGATTGCGGCAATCCAGCATCTGGTGCTGGCCGGGGCGACTTCAGGCCGGTTCGGCGGGCTGGCGCTGGCCACCGACGCAGATTGGGACCGCGCCAAGGCTATGCTCACGCGGATCATCCGGGCGTTGAACGCGCCTAGTTGACGATCACCACGCGCATGTTCTCCATCCCTTCGGCCCGCACCATCTCGAACAGGATCTCGGCGTTCTTTGGATCAAGCCGGACGCAGCCGTTGCTCGCGGGCTTGCCCAGGCGTTTGATCTGGTCCGTGCCATGGATCGCGTAGTTGCCATCGTAAAAGATCGCGAAGGGCATCGGTGCGTTGTTGTAAAGGCGCGAGCGATGGTTGCGCGACAGGAACTCGGGCTCATAGGTGCCGGCAGGGGTAATCTTGCCCGCCTTGGCGGTAGAGACCGGCCAGATGTAGAGCAGCCGTCCCTCGTGATAAACTTTCATTTGCTGGCTGGTGATCGAGACATGGGCGACGACGCGCTCTGCCAAAGCAGCACCCGGCAGCAACATCAGGCCCATCAGAAGCGCGGCAAAATGGCGGCGCATGGAAACCTCCGAATGTATCTATCAATCACGGGAAGAATTCCCGCTTCCGTGCAGTAGTCAACCGAAAACCGGCAAAATTCCGGTTGGGAATCCCTTATTTGTGGCGGGTTTGCGGTCAGCCTTCGTTGCCACCGGGCACAACGTTGGCACCGATCATCGGACCTTGCAGTTCACGCAAGAGCTTGCGGCGGATGGCAGCCGGGTAGTCTGTCTGCCGGACGGCGGTCTCGACAAACGCGCCGGGGCCGCGGATCACCTCGGTCTGGTAGTAAAACACAATCCCGGCCTCGTGTTCGCCGACCGCAAGGCCGTTGACGGTGATGCCGGTGAAATCCTCGCGCTCGTAGGTGCGAGCGACGGAAATGCCTTCGTTGTTCTGCCCGTCGCCCGCCACGTCGATGACCTTGCGCGCGCAGTCCGGAGCATTGGCCATCAGATCGGCCCCATAGCGCAGCGCGTCGCCTAACGCCGTCGCAAGACGGGACGAGGGGCGCTTCGTGCGGCGGACGGTCCAGATCGCGGCGTCCAGCGCCTCGGGGTTGTCAAGGATCACCCAGGGCTGGATCAGGTCCTGATAGCCGCGCCCCGACCAGTAGTAGATCGCCAGTGCTACGTCACCCTCCGGGCCGAAGATCGCCTCGCGGACCGCATGGTCTTCAAGGGCGGCAGCCAGGCCATCGGTCTGGATCACATAGTCCTGCGAATCGACCGACCGCGAGACATCGACCGCAAGCGCCAACGCAAGGCGGCACTCGGCATTGGCCGGGGCAGCCAGGACAGCGCAAAGGCAGGCAATACGCAGCATGGCAGCCCCCTTCCCGGCTGCGATCCTACGCCCGTCAATCGGGTGCGCAAAGCGGTGGTTCAGCGCTGGCGGCGGATCAATGGCACGTTCGACCGCGAGGCCTGAAACTGCGTCTCGGGATGCGGGGGATGGCCTTCGGTCTGCTGCCAGTAACCGCGTGCGCCGCGCCGCAGCCAGGCCGGAAGCGTCAGCACCAACCCTGCGACAAAGCCGCCGACATGCGCCCAGTAGGCCACCCCACCCGCGTCGCTGGGGGTTGAAACGCCCGAGAAGATCTGGATCGCAAGCCAAAGGCCAAGAACGACCCAGGCGGGAATGGCGAAGATGCGAAAGAAGACGATGAAGATGAAAAGGACATCCACTTTGGCCTTGGGGAACAAAAGGAGGTATCCCCCCATCACCCCGGCGATAGCCCCCGATGCGCCCACCATCGGTACGGGCGAGGAAGGATCGGGCAGCGCCTGCGCCAGACCCGCTGCGGCCCCGCAGGCCAGGTAAAAGATGAGAAAGCCGAAATGGCCCATCTCTTCTTCCAGATTGTCGCCGTAGATCCAGAGAAACAGCATGTTCCCTGCCAGATGCATCCAACCGCCGTGCAGGAACATCGAAGTGACGATGGTTTCCAGCCCCTGTCCCGACAGAAAGCGGGCGGGGACAAGGCCCCAGGTCATGAAGAAATCCTGCAGCTGCCATTCGGTTTGGGTGGTAAAATAGCCCAGGAAAATGAGGATGTTGATCGCGATCAGCGCGAAGGTGACGTAAGGTGTGCGCCCCGAGGGGTTATGGTCGCGGATCGGAAACATGGGGCTACCCTTTCCGATCCGCCATCAGGCGTCAAGCATCGGCAACGGCGGCCAGAAGCTGCGCATTGCCGCCCGAGGCGGTGGTATCAATGCAAAGATGCCGCTCCAGATGCACGTGGCCCGCGTCGGGCACGTCGATCAAGGGCAGGATCGGCCCCTTGCGCTGTGCCAGCGCCCGGGCATGAGTGCGGCCCGCTTCGGCGTCGCCCCACCAGACCGCGCCAGAGTAGCCTTGCAGGGTGGCCAGCGCCTCGGCGGGCAGGCCCGGAGCCTCGACCGCATGGCCGCCAAGTCTGCGCACCGCCTCGGCCTGCTGCAGCGCTGCGGCCCGACCCGGCCCAAGGCAGAGGATCGGCAGGCGGGGGGTCAGGGACAGGCGGTTCGATTCGCCGGTCGGGCCAGGCATGTTCTCTGTCCGGGGCACAGGCGCGGTCCACGGGGCAGCGAGGGCCTTCGCGACTTCGGCGGCGGTCACCGTGGCCTCATCGGGCGCGACCTGCGCCGCTGCTGGTCTGGTGAACCGCGTCAGGTAATGTGGACCGCCTGCCTTGGGGCCGGTGCCCGATAGCCCCTCGCCGCCAAAGGGCTGGGAGCCGACCACCGCTCCGATCTGGTTGCGGTTGACGTAGGTGTTCCCGACCCGGATGCCCTCGACGATCCGCTGCACCCGGTCGTCGATCCTGGAATGCAGACCGAAGGTCAGCCCATAGCCGGTGGCGTTGATGGCCGCGATGACCTTGTCGATCTCGTGCGCCTTGAAGGTGGCGATATGCAGGACCGGCCCGAAGATCTCGCGCGGCATGTCCGCTATGCCTTTGACCGACAAGACTGTTGGGGCGATGAAGGTCCCCTGCCCCGGAGCTTTCAGTTCCTTCAGGACGCGGCCCTCGGCCCGGGCGGCATCGACATAGGCGCGAATGCCCGCCTGCGCCTCGGCGTCGATCACCGGGCCTATGTCGGTGGAAAGGTGCCAGGGATCGCCCAGCGCCAGATCCTCCATCGCGCCGAAAAGCATCTCTGACACCGTTTCTGCCACGTCTTCCTGCACATAAAGGCAGCGAAGCGCGCTGCACCGTTGCCCGGCGGACTGAAAGCTGGAGGCGATGATGTCGCGGACGGCCTGTTCCGGCAGGGCAGTGCTGTCGACCAACATCGCATTGAGGCCACCGGTTTCCGCGATCAGGGGCGCGGTGGGATCGAGGTGGTCGGCCATCGACCGCCGGATCGCAAGTGCAGTGTCGGTCGAGCCGGTGAAGGCCACGCCGTTGACGCGCGGGTCGCGGGTCAGGGCGGCCCCGACCGTACCATCGCCGGGCAGTAGCTGCAGGGCGGTCGCGGGGACGCCTGCGGCAAGAAGGTGATCAACCGCGACACAGGCAATCAGCGGGGTCTGCTCGGCGGGTTTGGCCAGGACGGCATTTCCGGCAGCAAGGGCCGCGCTGACCTGGCCGCAGAAGATCGCCAGCGGGAAGTTCCAAGGGCTGATGCAGGCAAAGACGCCGCGCGCGGGGTGGGTCTGCGCGGTCTGCGACGCGTAGTAGCGCAGGAAATCCACCGCCTCGCGCAGTTCGGACACCGCATCGGCCAGTGTCTTGCCCGCTTCACGCGCCAAGAGCGCGAAGATGCGCCCTGTATCGGCCTCCATCCGGTCAGCCGCGCGGTGCAGGACGGTTGCGCGCTCTGGCGCAGCAGCGGCCCAGGGCTCAGCAAGCCGCAGGGCCGTTTCCACATCCGGCAGACCCGCCGTGGTGACATGTCCGACAAGCGCGGCGGTGGCAGGGTTCAGGACGGCCAGGCGTGGCCCACCGACGATGCGGCCCGCCAGACGGGGTGCTGCGTCGATCTGCGCCTTGGCGAATGGCGAACGAGCGGCTTCGATGGCGGCAAGGTCAGCCGCATCGGTCAGGTCCCAGCCTTTGGAATTCTTCCGTGGTGTGAACAGTGTTGGGCCGGTCGCCAGAGCCGGGCTTGGGATCGCTGCCAGCGCTTCGACCGCCGCCAGCGGGCAGGCGGCGACGGTTTCCGGGGCCACATCCTCATCGACGATCTGGTTGACGAAACTGGAGTTCGCGCCGTTTTCCAGCAGGCGGCGGACAAGGTATGCCAGCAGGTCGCGATGTGCGCCGACCGGGGCGTAGATCCGGCAGCGGGTGCCCTTGTCGGTCAGGACGATGTCATGCAGCCGTTCGCCCATCCCGTGCAGGCGCTGGAATTCGTAGTCCATCGCCGTCAGGCCCTGCGCCTTGGCGATGTGCAGGATCGCGGCGACAGTGTGGGCGTTGTGGGTGGCGAACTGCGGATAGATCCGGTCGGTCAGCGACAGAAGCTTGCGCGCATTTGCGATGTAGCTGACGTCGGTCGATTGCTTGCGGGTGAAGACGGGGAAGCTTTCCAGCCCCATCACCTGCGCCCGCTTGACCTCGGCATCCCAGTAGGCGCCTTTCACCAGACGGACCATGATCTTCCGATCCAGCCGGACGGCCAGCGCATGCAGCCAGTCGATCACCGCCCCCGCCCGGCGGCCATAAGCCTGCACGACGACCCCGAACCCGTCCCAGCCCTTCAGCGCGGGGTCGGACAGAGTAGCCTCGATCACCTCCAGCGACAGAGCCAGACGGTCGGCTTCCTCGGCATCGATGTTGAAGCCAAGGCCCGCGGCCTTAGCGAGCGAGGCCAGAGCGCGGACGCGGGGGACCAGTTCCTCCATCACCCTGTCGCGCTTCGCAACCTCATAGCGCGGGTGCAGCGCCGACAGCTTCACCGAAATCCCCGGGTTGGTCCGGATGTCGTTGCCCTTGGCGGCCCGGGCAATTCCCGTGATCGCGCGGGAATAGCTCAGGTGATAGCGCCGCGCGTCCGCTTCGGTCCGGGCGGCTTCGCCCAGCATGTCATAGCTGTAAGTATAGCCTTTGGATTCAAGCTCCTCGGCCCGATCCATTGCCTTGTCGATGGTTTCGCCCAGGACGAAGTTTCGCCCCATCTCCTTCATCGCGCGGCTGACGGCGGTGCGGATCACCGGCTCTCCCAGACGGCGCACAGCCCCGCGCAGCGCCCCCGCAATTCCGCCTTCTCGATCGTCCAGGACCTTGCCGGTCAGCATCAAGGCCCAGGTCGAGGCGTTGACCAGCGACGAGGCCGACTTGCCCAGATGTCGCCCCCAGTCCGATGGCGCGATCTTGTCTTCGATCAGCGCGTCCATCGTTTCGGCGTCCGGCACCCGCAGCAGCGCCTCGGCCAGACACATCAGAGCGATGCCTTCGTCGGTCGAAAGCCCGTATTCGGCCAGAAAGACCTCCATAAGCCCGGGGCGGGCGCTGGCGCGGATGCGCTTTACGAGGTCCGCCCCCTCTGCCACGATGGCCGCGCGAGACGGCGAGTCCAGCGCCGCTTCGGCTACCAGGCGCTGCACCAGTGCGGTCTCGTCGGTCAGGCTTGCGGTCCGGATGATCGACCAGGCGGACAGGGCGGTATCGGTTGGCATGGGGCACCTCGCTTTCCGCCCAGCATACAGCCAAAGTGCCGGGCTGTTTTCCCGAAACATTCGTGTTACCCAGTCCGAACGACGCCAATTGCAGGACAACACGATGCCAAACGACCGCGCCGATCTGGACCGCTTCGACCTTGCGATCCTGCGGGTGCTGCAGACCGAAGGCCGGATCGCCGCCGTCGAACTTGCCCGCCGCATCGGATTGTCGAAATCGCCCACCCAGGCCCGGATGAAGCGGCTGGAGGAGGCCAGGATCATCACCGGCTACCGCGCGATCCTCGACCCGATCCGAATGGGGCAGGCCCATGTCGCCTTTGTCGAAGTGCGGCTTTCCGACACCCGGGAGGCAGCGTTGACGGCCTTCAACCGGGCGGTCCTTCTGGTGCCGGAAGTCGAACAGTGCCACATGATGGCCTCGTCCTTCGACTACCTTCTCAAGGTCCGCACGGCCGACATCCAGGCCTATCGCCGGGTGCTGGGCGAGGTGATCTCGACCCTGCCCCATGTCGCCTCGACTTCGACCTATGTGGCGATGGAGGCGGTCAAAGAGGTGTTCTGACAGTCAAAGGCGGGCGCTGCAGCGCAACTTCCGGTCCGACCCTGCGTAGCTTCCGAAAACGGAGGCGAAGATGGACCTTTTCGGACGTTCCCTGCTGGCCCTCCTCTTCGTGGCGGGAGCCGTCCAGAAGGTATTGGCACCCGAGGTGGCCGGGGGCCTTCTGGAAGGGTTGGGCGCGCCGGGCTGGCTGGTCTGGCCCGCGTTGGCAGTGAACCTAGGGCTGGCCGTTGGGCTGTTGGTGCCGCGCACCGTGTGGCTCGCGGCACTGGCAGCGGCAAGCTACTGCGCAGTGACCAGCCTTTTTCACTTGCAGCCACAGGACGGCTGGCAGATGTCGATCTTCGTCAAGAACTGGGCGATTGCAGGCGGCCTTCTGGTGGTGGCAGCCGCACACAAGCCCGCTTAGTCCTTCGGCTTGCCCGAAGAGATCGTGACCTTCGCATTGCTGGACGAAACCGAGACCGGGGCCTTCGCGGCCTCCTTCTTCGGCTTCTTGACTTCTTTGCGTTTGTTCATGCCCTTGGCCATCGCCGCATCCCCCTGCCGGCCCAGATGGCCGCAACCGACTTTAAGGCCCCTGCCCCGCAATTGCACGGGCAAATGTCCCCGAACCTGCCGACCCGCGACCACCGCCGGGGACTGATCTGGTTCGGGAACCGGGAGCGACCGATAAGCCTTGTCGATGCCGAAATGGACGCCATCACACACACCGCGCCACGTCGGATGCCACTTCAGCCCTGCGGCGTCATCGCCTTGCGCTGCCGGGCGCGTTCCAGCCCAAGCTTCCGCTCGCGCCAGATGATCAGGATGCCAGCGGTCACGATCAGGGCCGCGCCGCCGACCATGGGCCAGGTCGGTACCTCGGCAAAGACGAAATAGCCGATGCCAAGGGCAAAGATCATCGAGGCATAGTCGAAAGGTGCGACCAGAGAAGCATCCGCCTCGCGGTAGCTGGAGGTCAGCAGGATCTGCCCGACCCCGCCCATAAGGCCCGCGCCGACCAGGATCGCGGCCTCGCGCGACGTTGGCCAAACCCAGCCGAATGGCAGCGTGATCAGCGACATCAGGGTGGCGGTGACGGAAAACCAGAAGACGATGGCCGAGGTCTGCTCGGTGTTCACCAGCTTGCGAACGAAGACCTGCGCCAGCGACGCAAAGACCGCCCCGCCGAGGACCAGCATCGCCCCCAAAGCCTCGGCGACGTTTGCGGTCTTGGGGTCGATGGACAGGCGCGGCGTCAGCACGATCAGAACCCCGATCATCCCCAGGATCACCGCAGATATGCGGAAGACCCGCACTTCTTCGCCTAGAAACATCGCGGCGAAAACCACGGTCAGCAAGGGCGCGGCATAGCCGATCGCAGTAACCTCGGGCAGCGGCAGATAGCCAAGGCCCGCAAAGCCCAGACCCATCGCCATGGTCCCCACCACCCCGCGCCAGACGTGGCCAAGGGGGTTGGCAGTCTTCAGCCCGGTCGCCAGTTCCCGCCGCCAGGCCAGCCATGCGACAATCACCGGTATCGCGAACAGCGACCGGAAGAAAACCGCCTGCCCCGCCGGAACATGTGCTGCCGTCGACTTGATCAGCGAGGCCATCACGATGAAGACAACCACCGAGGCCAGTTTCAGGGCAATGCCGCGCAGCGGGCGCATGGGGCTACTCTTGCTATCGTTTGGACAGTTTCAGGCGGTTGGCTATGGACGCAGCGCCCGGGTTGAGTTTCCCTGTTCGGAAAGGAGAAGACCATGCCCAAATCATCTCTTGCCGACAGAATTGATCAGGGCCGGGGGATGGCACCCGCCGATCTGGTGCTGAAGGGGGGCCGGGTGTTCGATCTGATCACCGGCGATCTGGTGGAAAGCGACGTGGCGATCTGCGGCGACACCATCGTCGGGGTGTTTGGATCATACGTCGGGCGCAAAGAGATCGACGTCTCGGGCTGCGTGCTGGTGCCGGGCTTCATCGACACGCATCTGCATGTGGAATCGTCCTTGGTGACCCCGCACGAATTCGACCGCTGCGTGACCCCGCGCGGGGTGACGACAGCGATCTGCGACCCCCACGAGATCGCGAATGTGTGCGGTATCCGGGGGATAGAGTTCTTTCTTCACTCTGCGTCTCAACTGGTTATGGACCTCCGGGTGCAGCTGTCGTCCTGCGTGCCCTCGACCCACATGGAGACGACCGGGGCACGGCTGTCGGCGTCCGACCTCGTGCCGTTCATGGACCATCCGAAGGTGATCGGACTGGCCGAATTCATGAACTACCCCGGCGTTCTGATGAAGGATGAAGGCTGTCTGGAAAAGCTGGAGACCTTTCGCGGCCGCCACATCGACGGCCATGCGCCCTTGCTGCGGGGGAACGATCTGAACGGCTACATCAGCGCCGGGATCAGGACCGAGCATGAGGCGACGACCTACGACGAGGGTCTGGAAAAGCTGCGCAAGGGGATGCGTGTGCTGATCCGCGAGGGCTCGGTCTCGAAAGACCTGCACGCGCTCGCGGGGCTGCTGACGGAACGATTCTCGCCCTATCTGTGCCTGTGCACCGACGACCGGAACCCGCTGGACATCGGCGAGCATGGGCATCTGGACTACATGATCCGGACCGCCATCGAACTGGGGGCCGCGCCGCTGGCGGTGTATCGGGCGGCATCGCTGTCGGCGGCCGAGGCCTTCGGGCTGAAGGACCGCGGGCTGATCGCGCCGGGCAAGCGCGCGGACATCGTGGTGGTCGACAGCCTTGAGGGGTGCCATGCCAGCCTTGTGCTGGCGGGCGGCGTTGTGGCCGACGATGCAGCCTTTGCGGCTCGGGCAGTGACCGAGCCGGTGGCCCGACACTCGGTCAAGGCGCCTCCCATCACGTCAGGTGACTTCCGGACCGGCGGCAACCGCGTGGAGACGCCGGTGATCGGCATCCTTCCCGGCAAGATCATCACCGAGCACCTGATTTTCGACATCGCGCCCGAGGATGGTGACAAGCGACCCGACATTGCCCGCGACCTGGTGAAGATCGCGGTGATCGAGCGGCACGGGGTGAACGGGAACCGGGCCACGGGGTTCGTGAAGGGCTTCGGGCTGCGCCGGGGTGCCATCGGGTCGACGGTCTGCCACGACCACCACAACATCGCCGTGGTGGGGGCGGACTACGGCGACATGGCGCTGGCGACGACCCGGTTGGGCGAAATCGAGGGCGGCTTTGTTGTCGTCGAAGGGGGGCGGGTCCTGGCCGAACTGGCGTTGCCGGTCGCGGGGCTGATGAGCCTGTCGTCCTTCGAGGAGGTCCGGGAAAAGCTGGTCGCACTGAGGGCCGCCGCGCGGTCCTTGGGGGTCACGCTGGAGGAGCCCTTCCTTCAGCTGGCCTTCCTGTGCCTGCCGGTGATCCCGCATCTGAAGATCACCGATATGGGGATGGTCGATGTGGACCGGTTCGAGGTGATGCCCTGAGGGGTGCCCGCGCGTGGGCAGGTTTCGGATGCAAGGGAAATCAAAGGGTTGGATGCGGGCGTTAGGGATTTGGTAACGGTCGGCCCCGGGGCTGATCCGGGGCCGAGCCTGCCTTACAGCGCCGCCGCGATGGTTTCGGCAATCGGAGTGGTCGGGCGTCCGATCAGGCGGCTGAGGGTGCGGCTGTCGTCGTAAAGCGTGCCCTGCCCGGCTTGCGCGTCGCAGTCCGCAAGGACCTGGGCAAAGCCTTCCGGCAGACCAAATCCGACCAGCGCCGCCGCATAATCCGCTTGCGGCATATTGGCGTAAGCGACCGGCTTGCCCGCAGCCTTGGCCACAGTGGCAGCGAAGTCGGCCCCGGTATGGGCGGTGTCGCCGGCAAGTTCGTAGGTCTTGCCCGCATGGGCGGCGTCAAGCGCGGTGACCGCAATCGCCTCGGCATAGTCCTTCCTGGCAGCAGAGGAGACGCGGCCTTCACCCGCAGCGCCGAGGATCGCGCCGTGCTGGACGGCGGCCCCAAGGGCTCCGGTGAAGTTCTCGGTATACCAGCCGTTGCGCAGAAGCGTGGTCGGGATGCCGCTGTCGGCCATCGCGGCTTCGGTGGCGATATGGTCCTGCGCCAGAATCATCGGGCTTTGGTCGCCCTTGAGGATCGAGGTGTAGACCAGCCGCTTGACCCCTGCGGCCTTCGCGGCTGCGATGACATTGCGGTGTTGCCCGACGCGGTCGCTGAAATCGTTGGACGAAATCAGAACGAGGGTGTCCACCCCTTTCAGCGCCGACGGATCGGCCTTGGTATAGTCGAAGGCGCGGGTCTCGACGCCAAGGTCTGCTGCGCGGGCCGGGTCGCGGGCAAGCGCGATGGGCGCCGCGCCACGCGCCTTGAGCGCTTCGATGGCAAGGCGGCCGAGGTGGCCGGTGGCTCCGGTAATGGCGATGGTCATTTGGTCTCTCCTGCTGGTTGACAGGGGAACAGATACGGGATTACTTACGAAAAGGAAGTACGCACAAATTTGTTAGTATACCGAAAGGGCGCACAGGATGATGGACCGGATTGCACAGGGTTTACTGGACGGTTGGCAGCTCGGGAATGTTCTGGCAGCCGATTGCCCGTCGCGGGGCATTCTGAGCCACCTGACCAACCGTTGGGGCGCGCTGGTGATGGTGGCGCTGGCAACCGGGCCGCACCGCTTTGCCGAGCTGCGGCGGAAGATCGGGGGCGTCAGCGAACGGATGCTGAGCCAGACGCTGAAGGACCTGGAGGCGGACGGTTTCGTGCTGCGGACCGCGCATCAGGTGGTCCCGCCGCATGTGGATTACGAGCTGACCCCGCTTGGGCAACAGGCGGCGGGGCATGTGGTGGCGCTGGTCGGCTGGATCGAGGGCGCGCTGCCGGAAATCATGGCGGGGAAACTGGCGCTTGCGGCAGAGTGAGGGTCCTCAGCCAGACCTTTGCTGCGAGGGCGCGGGGCCTATGCCGAAGTCCACATAGAGCCTTTCGATTGGATTGAGGTCCCGAGCCTTGACCGCAGCGCCCAAGCAAAAACAAATCAGAAGCAACGGGCTAGTATGGCTTCGCAAATTCATTCTGCGCGCTCTTGTTCAAGATCGTGTCACGAGGAGCCGGACCTCACTGTCTGGCCCGCTTTACGTCATATGATGAAAACTGCCTGTCCGCAGTAAGGAACGGCAGACCTTCGACCCTGGCCTGCGCGATCAGCAACCGGAAGAACGGATCGGCATGATGCGGTGGCAGGCGTCCGGCCTCGGCTGCATGGACCCAGGTGATGGCGAGGGGCGAATACCCGGCACCGCCCGCGCTCTCCAGAATATCGCCATCGATCCACAGCTTGCCAGCGGCTCGCTTTATCTCGATTTCCCAGATCGACGCCGCGCTAATGAAACGAACCTCGGCATGTTCGAGAAGGGTGCGCATTCCGGGTGTCAGGCGCGGATCATCCGCCAGAGCCCAAAGCAGGATATGGGTGTCCAGCAGGATCATTAAGGGTCGATTGCGCCACCAAGACCTGCCGCGAAACCTTCGGGAAGCTGGTCAAAGTCATCGGCGATCCGGATGCGGCCCTTCAGCGCGCCGAACAGCGGCAGCCGCTGCGCCCGCGGCGCGCCGGTCAGTTGCGCGACAGGCTTGCCGTGCCGGGTCAGCACTATGTTTTCGCCACTTTCGGCACGACGGACCAGATCGGCGAACCGGGCCTTGGCATCTGCGATTGCGATCTGCATGGGAGCCACCTCTGACCATAATATAGGTCATATTAGGTAGAAATTCAAGCCGTCGGCGGCCCGAAACGGTCCAGCATTCGTGTTCTAATCTGATCCCTTGCCTGCCGGTATGCGGCAAGTTTTGCGTCCCGCGTTTCTCCCAATCCCGTTGGATCGAGGATCGGCCAGTATTCGATGTCGAGGTGGTGGAACCGCGTCAGTTCCAGCGCCATGCGCTGCGAGGCGGGGGACAGCGCGATGATCAGGTCGAACTGGGACAGGTCGTCGCCCCAGTCCTGCATTTCGTCGAACGACCGTGAACGATGGCGGGAAAGCTCGATCCCGAGCTCCTGGCAAACGGCGACCGAGAAACCGTCGATCTCCATGTCGTTTCGCACGCCCGCAGACTGCACGTAGGCGCGCTGGCCATACATCTGTTTCATCAGGCCTTCCGCCATCGGGGACCGCACGGCGTTGTGGTCGCAGCAGAAAAGGACGGATTGGGGGAAATCGCTCAATGCGTCAGCCCCAGTGCAGGACGCAGATCAGGGTGAACAGGCGCCGCGCGGTGTCGGTGTCGACCTCGGCCTTGCCGGTCAGGCGGTCTTGCAGGATCGACGCGCCTTCGTTGTGAATGCCGCGGCGGGCCATGTCGATCGCCTCGATCTGACTGGGAGGCAGGCGTTTGACCGCGTCGAAATAGCTTTCGCAGATCTGGAAATAGTCCTTCACGACCTGCCGGAAGGGGCCAAGCGACAGGTGGAACTCCGCCGCCCTTTCGCCCGTCTCGGTGGCGATGTCGAACACCAGCCGGCCCTCGCGGATGCCAAGGTGCAGCCGGTAGGGGCCCTGCGGCAGCTCGCGGTCGGGGCGGCGGGCGGGGGTGAAAGAGTTCTCTTCCAGAAGATCGAAGATCGCGACGCGGCGTTCCTGTTCGATCTCGGGCGTGGGCCGGGCAAGACCCTTCTCGTCGATCTCGATCTGGCAGATGCGGTTCATGGGCGGGGCTTTGCAAAGGACAACACAGCCCGTGATGCCCGAGCCCCGCAAACCGTGCAAGGGCGCTATGCGGGGATTTCGTTTGACAGGCAGGTGTTGAGGGGTCGACGCTTGCGCAGGCAGGGCATTTCAGCGGGGGATTTCGGGATGGCTGTTTCGGAAGCTGCGGCTGGTCAGTTGGCCGCGGATTACACGGCGGCCTGGAACAGCGGGCGGCCCGAAGCGGTGGCGGGGTTCTTTGCCGAGACCGGAGCGATCGTGATCAACCGGGGTACGCCCTGGGAGGGGCGCGCCGGAGTGGCTGCAATGGCGGCGGGGTTTTTCGCCGACGTGCCGGACCTGACGCTGGTCTGCGACGGAGTGAAGCTGGCAGGGACGCATATGCTGTATCTCTGGACCTTCACCGGGACGCATTCGGGCACGGGCCGCCCCTTGCGGATCGTCGGGTGGGAGGAATGGGAGCTTGGGTCGGACCTGAAAGTGACCGCCTCGCGCGGGTGGTTCGACCCGGAGGAGTGGGCCCGGCAGACAAGTTAGTCGTTCAGCCGATCCAGCCGCGCACGCACCGACAGGCCATGCGCCTCAAGGCTCTCCGACTTGGCCAGACGTTCGGCCGCGGGGCCGATGGCCTTGAGCGCCTCGGGCGTCATTTTTGCCAGCGTCGTGCGCTTCATGAAATCGAGGACGGAAAGGCCCGAGGAGAAGCGCGCCGAGCGGGCGGTGGGCAACACGTGGTTCGGGCCGCCGACATAGTCGCCGATGGCCTCGGGTGTGTACTGGCCAAGGAAGATCGCGCCGGCGTGGGTGATCTCTTCGCTCAGAGCCTCGGGATCGGCCACGCAGAGTTCAAGGTGCTCTGGCGCGACGCGGTTGGAAAGCTGTGCCGCCTCAGAGAGATCGCGGGTGACGATCACCGCCCCGTTGTTGGCCCAGGACGCCCCGGCGATGGCGCGGCGCTCCAACGATTCCAGGCGCTTGGCGACAGCGGCTGCGACGGCCTGACCGAAAGCAGCACTGGTGGTGATCAGGATCGACTGCGCGCTTTCGTCGTGCTCGGCCTGTGACAGAAGGTCAAGCGCGATCCAGTCGGGGTCGTTGTCCGCGTCCGCAATGACCAGAATCTCGGACGGCCCCGCGATCATGTCGATCCCGACCCGGCCAAAAACCCGGCGCTTGGCGGCAGCGACATAGGCGTTGCCGGGGCCGGTGATCTTGTCGACCGCCGCGATGGTCTCGGTCCCGTAAGCCAGCGCGGCAATCGCCTGCGCCCCGCCGATCCGGTAGACCACATCCACTCCCGCAATCTGCGCGGCGAGAAGGACGAGCGGATTGACCACCCCACCCGGCGTCGGACAGGCGATGACAAGGCGTTCAACCCCGGCAACCTTGGCCGGGATCGCGTTCATCAGGACGGAGGACGGGTAAGACGCAAGGCCGCCGGGGACGTAAAGGCCTGCGGCTGACACCGGCGTCCAGCGCCAGCCAAGGGTGGCCCCGGCGCTGTCGGTCCAGCTTTCATCCTGCGGCTTTTGCCGGTCGTGGTAGGCGCGGATGCGGGCCGCCGCGAGCTCTAGGGCAGCGCGGTCCTCGGGGCTGACCTTGACGATTTCGGCCGCAATCTCGGCGGGGGTGAAGGCCAACGTCTCGGGGGTCAGGCTCAGCCGGTCGAAACGTTGCGTCAGGTCGATGACCGAGGCATCGCCCCGGGCGCGAACATCCGCGATGATAGCGGCCACGGCCTGATCCACGTCTTCGGCCTCTTCGCGCTTTTGCCCGAGGAGGGTCTGGAAGGCGGTCTCGAAGTCCGGATGGGCGGTATTGAGGAAGACGGGCATCGGGGACTCCGGCTGGTCGGGCGTCAGATAGCGCGGGGCGACGCCGGGCTCAAGGCTGGTGTCGGGGTCAAAAGTCTTCGAGGTCTTCCGCAAATTCCTGCAAGGGAATTTGGCCCGGCCTTACACGTGCTTTGGAACCTTGCCCGAGGGCGCGCGGTAGGGCCGCGTGACGTCATCTAGCCGGACCTCCAGCGCCTCGACGTCAAGCGCGATGCCGCCGTCGCCCGCCAGCGTCAGGACCAGCCGACCGGTGCCATCCGCGCCCGGCGCAAAGTCCAGCGCGAGCACCGACAGGACCAGATCCTTGTCGGCGCGGTCGAAGCCGAAGCTCTGCACCTTCAGAACGTCGTCCACCACCAAGACCGACCGCACCCGTTCATAGGCGCGGCCCACCGCTTCGGCCTCGACCCGGTCTTCCCAGCGGAAGCGGTTCAGAAGCAGCGCGAAACGGCGGCGCTTGGGGTCGAACTTCAGCTCGGTCACCGGCAGGACCGCGTCCTGCACCAGCGACGAGATGACCTTCAGGTCCTCGGCATCCTGCGCGACCAGCCGCAACGGGCCTTCGCCGCCGTCTTGGAACTTGGCATCCGTCATGCCTGAATACGCTCGATATGCGCCCCGCACGCCCGAAGCTTTTCTTCCACCCGCTCATAGCCGCGATCGAGATGATAGACCCGGGACACGACGGTTTCGCCCTCTGCCGCCAACCCGGCAAGGATAAGGCTGACCGAGGCGCGCAGGTCCGTCGCCATCACCGGCGCACCTTTCAGCTTTTCGACCCCGGTCACCGTGGCCGTGCCACCATGGACGTCGATCTTTGCCCCCATCCGGATCAGTTCCGGGGCGTGCATGAAGCGGTTCTCGAAGATCTTCTCTTCCAGAACGCTCGTCCCTTGGGCCGTGCACAGAAGCGCCATCATCTGCGCCTGCAGGTCAGTCGGGAAGCCCGGGAAGGGTTCGGTCGTGACGTCCACTGCCCGCACCCGGCCGTTCTTGCGCGACACTTTCAGGCCCCGGTTGGTCTGCGTCACGGACACGCCAGCGGCATCCAGCCTTTCCGCGAAGGCGCCAACAAGATCCAGCGTGCCACCGATGCATTCGATCTCGCCGCCGCAGATTGCGGGGACCAGCATGTAGGTGCCAAGCTCGATCCGGTCGGTCACCACCTGATGCGTGGCACCGCCCAGCCGGTCGGTGCCCTCGATGGTGATGGTCGAAGTCCCCTCGCCGTCGATCTTCGCACCCATCTTCTTCAGGCAGCGGGCCAGATCGACAATCTCGGGCTCTTTCGCCGCGTTCTTCAGGACTGTCGTCCCCTTGGCCAGGGTTGCCGCCATCAGTGCATTCTCGGTGGCGCCAACCGAGACGAAGGGAAACTCGACGACTGCGCCCTTCAGGCGACCACCGGGGGCTTTTGCGTGGACATAGCCGTCACGCAGGTCAAGCGTCGCGCCCATCGCCTCCAGCGCCTTGAGGTGCAGATCAACCGGCCGCGCGCCGATGGCGCAGCCGCCGGGCAAGGACACGGTCGCCTCGCCATACCGGGCGAGCATTGGCCCAAGCACAAGGATCGAGGCGCGCATCTTGCGGACGATGTCGTAGTCGGCCTTCAGGCTGGTGATCGAATGCGACGATAGCGCCAGCACAAGGCCATCCTGAAGGCTGGCTACTTCCGCGCCCAGCGATTGCAGCAGCTGCGTCATCGTGCGGATGTCCGACAGCCGCGGCGCATTGGTCAGCGTAAGCGGCTCGTCCGACAAAAGCGTCGCGGGCATCAGCGTGAGACAGGCGTTCTTCGCCCCGGCAATCGGGATCGCCCCCGACAAGGCCCCGTTGCCACGCACCAGAATCGAATCCATCTGCCCTAATCCTTGTCTGCCGTTTCCCCGGCCGCGTCTTCGGCGGTCCGAGCCTTTGCCTGTGCCTTCCGGCGCGCCATGTTGGCCTTGAGAGCCGCCTTCAACCGGTCTTCGCGGCTGGACTGTCGCTCAGGTTTCCGGGACGTGTTGCCGTGGTCCGGGTTCGAAGGGCTGCGCATGGCCAAGGCTTCTAGCGCAATGGCGAGGTTGGGTCCAGAGAGGGTCAGGTTTCCCGCCAAATCCCCCTTGCACAGGTGTCCGATTGCGTCTATCTCCCCCGCCACAAACGGCGCTGCAGTAGCTCAGTGGTAGAGCACTCCCTTGGTAAGGGAGAGGTCGAGAGTTCAATCCTCTCTTGCAGCACCAGCCATCCCCTTGATCCTAAAGAAAAGCCTTGATCTCAAGGGCTTCGTGCCATTTTCTGTTCCAGAATTCGTTCCAGAACGGGGTGTGTGGTGGCAGGGAAGTTGCGTCACTGGCGGGAGAAGGATGGCAGATTCTACGCTCGCGTTGCGGTGCCGAAGGAGCTTGTCCGGCTAATTGGTAGATCGGAACTGATCGAACCCTTAGGGGGCGACAGGCGTGCAGCAATGCGTCTGCACCCCGCAGCTGTCGTGCGTCTTCAGGCGCAGATAACGAGAGCAGGCATGGAAGCAACGCAGGCCGGCGAAATTGAGGAGGGCCAACGTCGCTTTCCTCTGACTGACGAACAGTTGGCAGCGCGCCTCTATCAGATAAGGCTGGACCTAGATGAACAAGGACGCCTGTCCCAGGGCTATGCCGCTATCGGGATCGACGACGGCTACGTGGCGAACTTGCGCGCTGCCCGTGCAGGCACGTTGTCAGACATCGAGTTGCATGATCTTGTCGGCCCCCAGATCGAGCGGTTTCGGCTGGCGGGCAACGTCACCGTAGTTCCAAGGTCACGGGAGTGGCGTCGGCTCGCGCAGGTTCTTTGCGAAGCAGAACTGGAGGCGCTGTCTCGGATGGTCGAGAGGGACGAGGGAGACTTTACTGGCACCCCGCCTGAGACATCTGTCGTCCGAACTTCCCTTCCCGATGAGCCGGTTCCCCCGGTGCCTCTGTCGGATCTCTTCGACGACTACATCAAGTCTCGTCAAGCATTGGGCAAACACGCGGATGGCGGCAGAAGATGGACCGTCGCGATCAAGAGCCTCGTCAAGCATCTTGGCAATTCCGACGCGCGGAAGATCACAAAGCGGGACCTGAACAGCTGGTTGGACAAGCTGCAAGGCGAAGGTATTTCGACGCGGACCGTGGCGAACGTTTACTTGGCTAGCGTTCGCGCGATCCTTCGCTGGGCTTATGAAAAGGATATCCTCCCTACAAACGTGTCAGAGGGGGTCCGGCAGGAGACGCGGAAGAAGGTGCGATCCCGAGAGCGAGGTTACACCACCGCCGAAGCGACGCGACTGCTTCGCTCTTCGATCGGTTACGTCCCGGCAGAACCCGCCAACCCGTCGAACCGCGAGAAGTCTTGCCTGACTGCTGCCAAGCGCTGGGTTCCGATCCTATGTGCCTTCACGGGTGCGCGGGTGGTAGAAGTGGCGCAGCTCCGAAAAGACGACGTTCGCCAGGAAGGTGAGCATTGGGTGATCCGGATCTCGCCAGAAGCTGGTTCAGTCAAGACCGGAGTTTATAGGGACGTGCCGCTGCATCGGCAGATCATTGCGCTCGGGTTCCTCGATTTCGTGAAATCCGCCAAATCGGGCCCGTTGTTCCACAACGCTGTTAAACCGGAGAAGTTTCTTGATGGTGCGAGGGTCACTTCCGGTCGGCTTTCGGAATGGCTGAATCGGACCGGCCTGGTTCCCGACGGCGTGCAGCCGTCGCATGGTTGGCGCCACCGCTTCAAGTCCTTGGGCCGTGAAATCGGACTTTCGGATCGTGTTGTCGATGCTATCCAAGGACATGCTGGCAGAACGGCAGGAGACAGCTATGGGGATGTGAGCATCGTGGCAATGGCGCGGGTAATCGACGTCCTTCCGGACTATGAATTGGAGCCTGCCCTTGTGAAGACTGATGAAGGGTGATCACCTTCGTCCGGTGCCAGAGACTGGATCTTTCTATGATCGTGCTAATTTGACGTCAGTCATTCACTTCAGAGCCAAATTTACGCGATCGTTGACATTCTGGGAGTGCTGAGGCATGTTCCTTGAAGATTTCAACGATCGCAGAAATCATGGCACATACCCACACCATAGAAACGCCTCTCGATCTCGGCTCCGCGCTCCGTGCACGCAGGAAGGAGCTTGGCCTGCGACAGTCTGACGTTGCACTTCAGAGTGGTGTAACGCTGGCCACAGTCAGCGCGATCGAGAACGGCAAGGAGAATGCCCGAATAGGTTTGGTCCTGCAGATTTGCCGCGACCTTGGTCTGCGGCTTGAGGCGAAGGGCTAATCGTGGCCGCGCTGGAACTCGATGTTTTCTTTGAGGGCATGGCGACCCCCGCTGGTCGGCTGGTCCGGTCAGATGACGGCGCCACCTCGTTCAGATACCTGACCGACGACCTTCCACATCCGCTGTCGCTCTCGCTGCCGGTGCGCGCTGAGCCGTTCAGCGACAGCCTTACGCGTGGCTTCTTTTCGAACCTGCTGTTCGAAAACGCTCAACGCGAGCAGATCATGCAGCGACACGGGATCGACTTTTCGGATATCGTCGGCCTCTTGGCGCATCTCGGCGCTGACTGTCCTGGATCGATCTCCTGTGTGCCCGTCGGGACCGGGCCGGCCAAGATGCCGGGCGACCTCGAGGCGGACTATGTGCCGCTGACCTCGAAGGACCTTCTCCGCGTGATGGCATCGCTGCGCGACTTCCGGCGCGTGCCAGACGACACCAATGATCCATCACCCTTAGCTGGCGTCCAAGGCAAGATAGCCCTCGCACGGCGGCCGGACGGCAGCTTTGCCCTGCCACGTCCGGGACTGAACGTCCCAACCACGCACATCCTGAAAGTCCCGCGAGCCGGAGAGATGATGACCGTCAACCAGGAACACTTGCTGATGGGGATCATGGCAGCGGTTCAGAGGCACCCTGTCGCTCACACCGAGATGATCGGCGAAGGCGACCTACGCGGTTTGCTTGTCGAACGGTTTGACCGGATTGTCGAAGGGAACACGGTGCGACGCCTGCACCAAGAAGACTTCGCACAGGCGCTGGGTCTGGGCCCGCAGATGAAGTATCAGCGGAACGGAACTGAGGAGCGCTGTTTCATGTCAATCGGCGCGCAAAACTGACCCCGCATCGGCGTCCAAAATTGACCCCCTTTGCGACGTTGAGATCAGGGCCTGAGCCGACGGAACTGATCACAGA
>WOUW01000074.1 GCA_009773055.1 Paracoccaceae bacterium | reverse complement strand
GTCGTCGCAGCTGCTCCAGAGATGCGCTTCGTCGGCGTCGTCGCCCAACCGGAAGCAGCTGACACCGCACTGCAGAACGAACCCGCAACGTTCATAAAGATGCAGGGCAGGTGGCAGGCGGTCGTCGCCTTGGACGCGCAGGACCAGCTTCAGGCGCGGCAGTAGCAGCATATGGGCGTGGTCGATGACCGACTGCACCATAGCCTTGCCAAGCCCGATGTTGCGGTAACCGCGGTCAACGAACACGCTGGTAAGCATGGCCTCTTCGCGGTCCGCGAAAACCAGACGAGCGATCGCGGCTGTGGTGTCGCCATCCCGGGCCACGAACAGGCGGGTGTCGGCGCGGAAGAGCTGCGCGTTGGTGATGAAATTCAGGACCGGCGCGTCAGGGCCCTGGACAGCGCGCTGCAGCGCGTCGCGGAACCGCGTGGCGCCGGCCTGGCACATTCGAGGGTCGAATTCTTCGATCTTCGGCTTGTCCATTCCGTCCTCCCCTTTCGGTGCGGACAGGAGAAGGGACAGGGTCGGGTCCGATCAAACCGGGATCAATTCGCGCCGGGAGAATTCGGCCAGCGAATGGCACGCTGCCAACAGACCGTGGCAGGCCATCGCAAACTTACGGGGCACCGTCATAATTCTATGGAAAACCCGCAGCGAAAAATCCAAAGTCGCTTGGGGTCGGATGGCCGCCGAGCGAACCGTCAAGAAGGATGCTCGGCCCGCCCGATTCGCTGCCTAGGCGACTAGGTCAGGCGCAGTAACGAATGAGTACGGGCGGGTCAATGGGCGGCGCAAAATCACACCGCGAATATGTATTCAATGCTCACGAAACACTAGAAAAGGCTCTTGTTGACCTGAAGAGGATTGCAAACGGGTGGCCTGCAAGCAATGTCGCCGGCCATAGGCCCATCGGGGGCGGGCAGGACAGCCCAGGCCTGAAACTGCTGTTCCAGTCGCTGCTGCTGTTCCTTCGCTTCAACAACACCGCGCAGATCAGTCCGACCGCGATTCGTGAGGCAGCATTCGCAATCGCCAAGGCCCAGGGAATTCGGGTCGCACGGGCAGCCGCTGCAGGTTCCGAACAGGGAAAGAGGGGCGGGGAGGAGGAAGACGAGACGATTGTCGGAATTCTCGGCCATTTGATCGCGGAGGCCGGCTGGGTCCCTAGCACGGTCCAGAATCACGAGCAGGCGTTTTTCGATGTGGCCGTCCTGCTAGTCGATCGCCATCTTGCGGGACAGGTTGGGAAACGCGCGCCGCAACAGGCAGACCTGGGCAAAATCGGAAAAGCGGCTGCCAGCGTCGACGAGCAGGCCTTGTGTGCCGCAATGTGGAAAGCTGCACAGACGTTCGGTAGACTCGATGTCAGAGGCATTCACCAAGGCTTCGCCGCTCTGTTGGGACTTTCCGCAAAAGGCTCGCGCACCGAGTTGGCCTACCAGACATGTATCCCGGAAATCGTCCCGCCGTCGCAGCAACGCCAGCTGAAGCATGTCGTGTCGCCGGGGTTTGAAGCCTATCTGGCCGGTGGCACCCATGTTAATCGGCGGAACGAAGAACGCCTCTCCGACAAGGCTCAGGAAATTCTGGATCACCTGCGAAGACGCCCCGGCCAGTCTAAGCCGGTTGCTCTGCTTTTGGGCAGTCAGGACGCCGGGAAATCGGGTGTCGTAGTCGAGGTCCTGCGCAAATGCGACCCTGAATTTCCGGCGAAGAATGCCTACGACCTTGAGCTCGTGCTGGAGAGGACGAAGACGAAGCTGCCGGTTTTCGAGATTGACATTCAGGACTTTTCCAACCGGGAAGTCACCCTGCGCGTTCTGGCATTTTTGAAGCGGCTGGAGGCGTGCGACGGGAAGCGTGGTGCCTGGCAGACCTATGATGCCTGCCTAGAAACGACCAGGGCCGAATATGCCTCGACTTGGAAGATCCGCGCGACAGAAGACCTGCGAGACGAAATCAGAGCCATTAGCGCAAGGTTCCCGGCCTTTTTCATCTTCTCGAACTGGGACGATTTCAGCTGGTCGACGCAGCGGTCTCAACTGCGCGACATGGCCAATGCAGCCTTGATAAAATGCATCACCGACGGCAACGGGATGTCGCGCATCCTGGTCACCGCCGTCGCGCCGCCGCCGGAGCAGGACTTGCCTCGGATCGGTGCAAACAAAGAATTCACGCTGGAAAACCCACACTTCAACCAACTCGGGCGATATTGCGGCTTTGAGTATCCCGCTGCCTTTGCGGCCGACTTGACAACTGTCGAAAGTAGATTGGGCAAAAAGCAGATATCCGGATCACATCTTATCTTGTTGATGACGGCCCTTCATCTTTGCCTTCCGGAGGCCGGTGAAGACGATCAGGATCTGACGGAGCAAGGGCGGGCGATCATCGCGGCGTTCTGCGCGGCGGCAACCAAGGGTCCTGGCAACCAGAATGCGGTCACTCCGATCGTCCGAATGATCTGCGAGCGTCTGAACAAACGCGGCATGTTCTCAATTGTCATGGCGATCGCCGCGTCGGATGACGGGGTGCATCCCGGTTCGCTGATTCATCTATTGCGGAACTGGACGGGCCAGGAGGCGGCCGTCAACCTACTTGGCGGCTCGGGGTCCGAGTGCGAGGAATTCTTGCGCAGGAGCTTTGGCATGATCGCAAGCGGCTTCTTCATACGCGAAAAGGAACCCACCGAAAAGAACGGCGACCAGTTCGCGCATAACGAACAGGGGGAGGTCGACAAGAATCTGTTTGAAATGCACCAGACGGTGCGAGAGCAGATCCTGACAGCAGTCGCAGACCCAGCCAACGCTTGGGCAGAGCCCTATCGCGCCATTGCACGAGAGGCGGAACGCCGGGTCGCCGCATTGGCCCACTACCGTTCGACACTCTGGCGCACGCAGGGCTATACAACGAACCTGACCCCGCGCTGGAAGGACTATGCCCGCGATATCCAAGTGATCGAGGGTCTGCTGGCCAGCATTCCGCCCGGGGGTCTTGACGACCACGCGCGCAACATCGCCGTGCGGGAGTCGTATCCACTGTTGCGGCAGTGCGCCGACGCGGCTTTCGCTACCGACATCACCTTTGAGCCGGTGCTTGCGCTGCGCTTCGCTGCACTTGCGGTCCTGCGCGACTGTCTTGACTGGAACTACCGGATGTCGATGGTCTTCGATCAGGATCGCACCCGAGCGCGGCTCTATTACCTGATCTGGTCGGAACCGGGAAAGAAACACTTCTGGCGCCTCGACATGCTGGGAGAGACCGAAGGTCTGACGCTGCCAAACAAGCTACCGGACTATGCGCAGAGCTGCTTTAGCGTCAGCGAACAACTCGAGCTGCTCGAGTCGCTTGCCCTAGCAAGCTTTCACAGCATGCAGGACAAACTGGCCCAATGGGCACGGGCGCGGGCCGAAGAGCTGGTTGCCGCCCAAGGCCCCCGGTCTGGCGACCTTGCGCCCTATGCCAACCAAGAGAATCTTGCGCGCATCCAATGTGCAGAATTCGACACTGCGGTTCTGAAGGGCTGCTCGATGCAAGAAGTTCAGGATCAAGAAGCTCCCAAAGGTCATAGGGCAACGCTTCTGCGCATCCAGAAAGTTCTGGCTGGCGCCCAGTTCAAGAATTGCGAAGCAGCCTTCGGGGCAAAAGGTGGCGCCGCTGCCTATCCGCACGACCGGGACATACTGGTCGCTTGGATGCATCTTAAGTCCCGCGAGGCCTATGTCACCGGCCTGGTCGAGGGCCTAGACCGTGCATGGCCAATTTATCGCAGTATTCATGAAGTCGAGTGTCTTCTTGCCAAACGTATCGGCGCGACCCAGCCGACTGTGATGGTCGGTCGACCAGCTCGCCTGTTTATGGAACTACCGATCCGGTTCTACCCCGGTCGGGAAGCCGCGGCGAATGCGTTAAGCTGGCTGGATCCCGAAATCCACGACTTCATGCGCGGAATCGTCGAAACCAATCAGGCGCGGCTAACAAGATTTGGCGGCGGCGAACAGGTGGGCGTGCTTGTCGACATGGCGCGCCTGGCCTTTCTGTCAGGGGAATTCGATGCCGCAAAACATTATGCTAGTGAGGCCAAGATAATTGCCGACCAGGGACAGGTCAGCTTGGGACTACGCGTGTCAGCCATGTTGATGGATGTTCTTATCCGGATCGAGATGGCTGAATTGGCCTCTAGTATCGAGAACTCCGACCTACTCGCCTTAAAGGTGGCCGGGAACGAAGCTGAGATCATCAGCAACGTATCGTACGGCC
>WOUW01000073.1 GCA_009773055.1 Paracoccaceae bacterium | reverse complement strand
CGATCATGCTGACGAAATCGGGGGGCGTCACCAGCCCGTCACCCTGAGAGAAGCCGGAAAACTCTGCCTTCGGGCGGTCCAACGTTGGGGGTCGGATCAGCGGAAGAGCCAGGGCGCGAACTTGCCGTTCGGCTTCTCACGCTCGAGCTTCAGGTTCGACGCTTCGAGTTCTCCCAGCAAGACGCTCAGATACTGACGCGACACGTCCATCTTCTCTGCCAACGTGGTGAGCGTGAACGCGGCCGTACCGCGGGAAAGGCCGTTGTAGCCGTCCTTCCACGCTATCCCATCGAGGATGAGCGTTGCCAGCTTGTGCGCGGATACGGAAAGGTCTGTTTGGGTGATCCGTCGCAGGATCAGGCCGGTCGTTGGTTCCATGGTCGGGTCTCCAAAGGGATCCGACGCCATACCGAGAGCAAACAACATTTTTGCCAGCAAGAATACTTTGCTGGTTGAAGACGTTCAGACACTGCGCTAGAAGAACCGTGTTCAGGGGTTTTATCTAGCGCGGCGTCAGGCTTTTCGGTCTGGCGTCGTTTCCCTTTTTGGGTTCGGTGCACAGCCTCCGGTGCAGGTGGCTAAAGGAACAGGCCAACACGACGCTGGCCCGGGGAGGGTTCAGTATCGGACTTCTTCGAAGCCGTAGTTGCCGGCATGGTCCCGCCAATCGACGAAGACCGATCGGTAGCTGACGGATCCGCAGCCCCCAGGGCGAGGAAGGTCAGATGCCGTAGGAACCTGGGCCACATTTGAGCCTGCCCAGTGATAGTCTCCTTGGGTGCCGTAGGAACCAAGGCGCGTGTTGTCAGAGCGGATGCAATCGCCATCACGATTTTGGCGCTGGCTGAACTGGATGTGATAGACCCGGATGCTCCGGACGAAGTCGAATTCGTCACCCGAGATATCGACGTCTGCACGCTCGTCAGATTGAACCGGGACGAGAGGAACTGTGGGATCCGGCACGCTGATCGCCTGCTCGGCCTTGAAGGTGATGTCGTAGAGCCGTTCCATTGGAGAAAGCGGTGCAGGGCCGTCGAACGCCACTCCCATCGGACAGCGCCAGATTTGGAGCGGTGGCTCGATCGGCCAGGGCGTGATCCGCTGGATGAAGACAGCACGCGCATGAGCGCAAGGTGCCGAAGCCGGCCAGCCACCCGCGAGGCAGAGGAGGATGGCGCAATCAACCTGGTAACTCTGGGCGGAAGCCGTGCCCGGCAGGCTTGCCGCAAGCGCGACCCCCAGGGCTGCGAGCGATCGTATTGGCACTTTCATGTATCAACTCCCTGCAAAGCTACACGTCCGATACAATACAACATTTACGACAGCAATCGGATTTAATCAGCTGATGTTGTGCTTTTGGTCGTGCAAGCCATCCGGCGTGGAACCTCGCTCGCAGGGTGGTTCATGCACCAAACTGGTGCCTTTCCCCCGGGGAAGTCATACAGGTCACTTATTCGACGGCTTCAAGAAACCGCCCGTACTCGGCGCTGACTTCCTGCGCCTCGGCAAACGCGCGCGCACGCTCTCCATCGAGACAGCGGAAGTAGTCCTGAACCCCCGCGATGTAGCCTTCGAAGTCCGCCCTCAGGAGGTCGGCATAGGCACGCATGTCTTCCGGAGTTGAGGGCAGGTAAGGGCGCTCTGGGGGCACACAGGGGGAGGCCAGAGCGTCCTGAGGCCATGCCACCATGGCGAGCAGCACGAAGGCTGCTTCGCGCGCACAGAACATGTGCAGGGCAAAACTCCTTTCGCGCCTTTAATGTTGTAATGTCGTCCTGTAGCACTGCTATCAGAGCAAGGCGATCTGCGTCAACTCAATATTATTGCCTTGCTATCATTCATGTTGTCTTGTATCGCCCACGGTGTTGCGACCCCGTGGGACTGATGCTGCACCTCAGGCAGGAAAAGGACCCAAGGGAAGGCCATGATAGAAGAAGCCCCGAATGTGGTTACCGAAGACGGTCTGCGCGGCCTCCTGGCCGACGGCTACCTCCTCGAGGTGGTCTGCAAGGAGGCAGGCGAGAAGCGCCATAACAGCTGGTACGGTACTTGGGTTGTGCGCGCCGTCGCGGAAGACGGGCGTGCAGACAAGATGCTTGTCACCAGCCGCAGCTATCTCAAGGTGCGTGAGTTCAAGACTATCGTCGGCCTCGTCAGCTTCCTCGCCGAGATGGGCTGCAAGAGCGTCAGCATTCCGCTCGAAGAAGGTGGACGTGAGCGCCACGCTGCGCCTGGGCGCATCGACGCACCCCGGACTGGGCCGGTTCTGGTCACGGATAACTGACAGCGCTTTCGCTGTCGCCATTGCCTTGGGTACCAGCGTCTGTTCCGCGCCAGAGGCCTGGGCAGACGGCTTCATCTTCTCGGTCGGCCCGGATGGCCGACTGATCAACACCGAAGAGGATGCGAGCACGCTTCGCTCCTTCTCAGGTGATGGCTCCGCGCAAACCGACCGCCTCTTTCTCTTTGCCGCGCCGCAATCGGACAAGGATGATGTCGCCTCCAGCGAGATTGCTGCGCGGGTCACCCCGAGGGCGGTTCGCGCCTCCCCAGAAATCCTCCACGCCATTGAAACAACCGCGCTGCGCTACGGCAGCCATGACGCGTTGCGGCAAGCGGGTCTGTCGGTCACCGATTGGGCGCTCTTCTACCGCGCCAATATCGAGGTCGAGAGCGCCTATAACCCTGGCGCATTGAGCCCTGTAGGTGCGATTGGGCTCGGTCAGTTGATGCCGGGCACGGCCGATGATCTTGGTGTCGATCCCCACGACATTTCGCAAAACCTCGACGGCTCGGCCCGGTACCTACTGATGATGCTCGAGCAATTCGGCGATCCTGCGCTGGCGCTCGCCGCTTACAATGCCGGACCCGATGCGGTCGCCCGCCACGGCGGCATCCCCCCTTACCCAGAAACCCAAGGCCATGTGGCCCGTGTGACAGCCGTGTTCCAACGGCTCAGAGGAGACCTGTCGTGACGTCCAAAAACCTTCAAACTGTGTTTCACACGCGGGCCGTTGTCGCGCTCGGTGCGGCTGCCCTAATCGTGCTGGCGGGACCGGCACTCGCCCAGAGTATTGACCTCTCGCCGGTGCAGACACTGCTGCAGGGCATCGTCGATGCGATCACCGGCCCGTTGGGCATCGTGA
This sequence comes from Paracoccaceae bacterium, assembly GCA_009773055.1. Lineage (GTDB taxonomy): Bacteria > Pseudomonadota > Alphaproteobacteria > Rhodobacterales > Rhodobacteraceae > Tabrizicola. Next base: position 1,133 of record WOUW01000073.1, on the reverse strand, counting down.
TCGGCACGCTCGCACTGATCGGCGTGTTCCTCTCCTGGCTCTTCGGCATCCTCGATTTCCGTCAGGCGCTCTGGGTCGTGGTCGCGATCGCGGGCATCGCCGCGGCGCCCACCATCGTCGCCGCCATCTGGACGACCTGAGCAAGACCCATGTCGGAGCAGTCCCGCGTGTTCATCGGCCTTCTCAGGCCGCCCAAGCTGATGGGCCTGCCGATCATGTACGCCATGGTCTGGCTCTTCGGCTCAACGCTCCTGTTTCTCTGGGTACAGAGCGGGGTGGTGGCCGTTTTCGCGGCGCTGGCCTGGCCCGCCCTCTGGAAAGCCGCGGACTGGGATCCGAACTTCCTTGATGTCCTGGTGATCACCTTGCAGGAAACCCCGCCTACAACGAACCGCAAACTCCATGGGGGCGACAGCTATGCCCCGTGATGCAGTTGCCGATGATGTGGCCGACGCGCTCGATCCGCTCACCGCGCTGCCCGCATGGGTCAAGGGCGAGAAGCGGCTCTCGTCCACGCTGCCCTATGTGAGCCTTGTCACCGACCGGACGATCCGGACGCGCGGCAACGAGCTGATGCAATGCATCCGGCTCGAAGGGGTGAACAGCACCACGAGCGAGGACGCCCATCTCGACCGGATCGGCGCGCTTTTCGCCGGGATCGTCGCCCAAGTCGGAACCGAGTTCTCCTTTTACCTGCACAAGGTGTCAAAAGCGGTCGACGTGACCCTGCCGCCCATACCGGGCGAGGGCTTCGCGGCTGCCGTCGATCAACGCTGGCGCGCGCATCTTGGACGGTCGGGTCTGCGCGACAAGACGCTGACCTTGACGGTTCTGAAACGCCCTGAGGCGGGCAGCCGCCTTCCCTTCGATCTGGGTGCGTCCCGCGCCCGACATGCGGCCGACACGACCCGGCGCTTGCGCAAGCTCGACGAGGTCGTGGGGTTTCTGCTGTCGTCCTTCGATGAGCTTAAGCCCCGCTTCCTGGCGGCCAGTACTGGCGAGTTACTGGGCTTCCTCGGCTCGCTCAATACTGGCGAAGAGAACCCGCTCTTCCCGCGCTCGCGCCTAGGGGTGATTGCTGAGGATGTCGCCAATACCCGCGTCACCTTCCGCGGCACGACCATCGCGCTGTC
>WOUW01000007.1:66083-114423 GCA_009773055.1 Paracoccaceae bacterium | reverse complement strand
AGCTGATCGCCCCGATCGCGATGGAAGAGAAACTGCGCTTCGCCATCCGCGAAGGCGGCCGCACCGTCGGCGCAGGCGTCGTCTCGAAAATCATCGCCTAAAGCGTATTGCACTCTCGAAGGGTGGGCTGTAATAGCCCACCCTTCGAATAACGAAACAGAACCTCTTGGGTCGGCAGCAAGCGCCCACGCCAATGTTCTAAAAGGAAAAAACTGATGCAAGGTCAGACCATTCGCATCCGGCTTCGTGCCTTCGACTACCGCGTGCTGGACGCCAGCACCCAGGAAATCGTGAACACCGCGAAGCGCACCGGTGCCACCGTTCGCGGGCCGATCCCGCTGCCGAACAAGATCGAGAAATTCACGGTTCTCCGTGGTCCGCACATCGACAAGAAGTCGCGCGACCAGTGGGAGATCCGCACGCACAAGCGTCTTCTCGACATCGTCGACCCCACCCCGCAGACCGTGGACGCGCTGATGAAGCTCGACCTCGCTGCCGGCGTGGACGTCGAGATCAAAGTTTAAGGGGGCATGAAAGAAATGCGCTCTGGCGTTATTGCAAAGAAGCTGGGCATGACCCGGCTGTTCCTGGCAGATGGCAAGCAGGTTCCGGTCACGGTTCTGCAGCTTGACAGCCTTCAGGTCGTGGCACAGCGCACCGCTGACAAGGATGGCTACACCGCCGTCCAGCTCGGTGCGGGCGTGGCCAAGGCCAAGCGGACCACCGCCGCGCAGCGCGGTCACTTCGCCCGTGCGAACGTGGCCCCCAAGCGCAAGATCGCGGAGTTCCGCGTGACCCCGGATTGCCTGATCGACGTGGGCGCGGAAATCACCGCCGACCACTACCTTGCAGGTCAGTTCGTGGACGTCGCGGGCACCTCGGTCGGCAAGGGCTTCCAGGGTGCGATGAAGCGGCACAACTTCGGCGGCCTCCGGGCGTCGCACGGTGTGTCGGTTTCGCACCGTTCGCACGGCTCGACCGGCCAGTGCCAGGACCCCGGCAAGGTGTTCAAAGGCAAGAAGATGGCGGGACACATGGGCGCCGTGCGCGTGACCACGCAGAACCTGCAGGTCATCCGCACGGACGCCGACCGTGGCCTGATCATGATCAAGGGCGCTGTCCCCGGATCGAAGGGTGGCTGGGTCACCGTCAAGGATGCGGTGAAGAAGCCTGCGGCCAAGGATGCTCCGCGTCCCGCCGGCATCCGCACCGCTGCGGCTGCTCCGGCCGCCGAAGTCGCCGCCGAAGGGGGTGAAGCATGAAACTCGATGTGATCAAGCTGGACGGCAAGAAAGCCGGCTCCATCGACCTGGACGAAGCGCTGTTCGGCCTTGAGCCGCGCGCCGACATCCTGCACCGCGTGGTCCGCTGGCAGCGTGCCCGCGCCCAGGCTGGCACCCACTCGGTGCTGACCCGGGCCGAGGTGAGCTACTCGACCAAGAAGATCTATCGCCAGAAGGGCACCGGCGGCGCACGCCACGGGTCCAAGAAGGCCCCGATCTTCCGTCACGGTGGCGTTGTCAAAGGCCCGATCCCGCGCAGCCACGCCCATGACCTGCCGAAGAAGTTCCGCGCCCTCGGGCTGCGGCACGCTCTCTCGGCCAAGGCCAAGGCGGGTGAGCTGGTGATCCTGGACGCGGCCACGCTGGCCGAAGCCAAGACCGCCAACCTCGCCAAGATGAAGTCGGAACTCGGCTGGAAGCGCGTCCTGATCATCGACGGCGCTTCGGTCGACGCGAACTTCGCCCTGGCCGCCCGCAACCTGGACGGCGTCGACGTTCTGCCCACCATGGGCGCCAACGTCTACGACATCCTGAAGCGTGATACCCTGGTCATCACCAAGGCCGGTATCGAAGCCCTGGAGGCTCGCCTGAAATGAGCAAAGCACCGAAAACCGCTGCGGCCGTGAAGCCGGAGCACTACGACCTGATCAAGAAGCCAGTCATCACCGAAAAGGCCACCATGGCCTCGGAGGCGGGTGCCGTCGTGTTCCAGGTCGCGATGGACTCGACCAAGCCGCAGATCAAGGAAGCCGTCGAGGCGATCTTTGGTGTCAAGGTGAAGGCGGTGAACACCACCATCACCAAGGGCAAGGCCAAACGCTTCCGCGGCCGCGCAGGCGAGCGGTCGGACAAGAAGAAGGCCTATGTCATGCTGGAAGACGGTCAGACGATCGACGTGACGACTGGGCTTTGAGCTTTGGCTTGAGTGAAATGAGAGAGCCCCTGCCGGAAGGCGGGGGCTTTTCTGTTGTGGCTATGGTCAACGAACCTGCGCTTACGTCGTCCGGGCGAGCATCAGTTCGATGACTGCGGCAAACTTCGGGTTTGGGGTGTCAACCTGATAGGTGCGCGGGGGGCCGCTGCGTTTGGCAATGGTGAATCCGTCCAAAAGCAACTCGACGTTGGCAACTTGAGTCCATGTAATCCGCTCATTCTTTGCGCCGCCTTCAAACACAATGGCCTTGTCAGTGACCAATAGCCTGCCATGTGCTGTGGCTTGCCACGACTTCTCTGTACGAATTGTTCCTGAACCAACGCGATAGCGAACTCCCTTCATGATAGGGATCGACACCGAAGCACCGCCAGTCTTGTACCGACCAGTGCTCTTCATCTCCATGCGGGTTGCGCCGTCCTGAACAGCAAGAAGGTTTTCGCTAGCAACAGGGCGATACCCATAGTCGGAGGTCTGCAAAACAGGAAGTGACGCTGTGTTCGAGCCGGTCAAGAGGCTTTGCTTGAACGTTTCGATTTCCGCCGAGTAAAGGTTCGTCCGTTCCACCTTCAGCGCGTTCTTCTTCATTTCAGCCTTGGTACCGAAGACAACCATCACCACAAAAACGGCACCTACAATGAAGACCCATTCCATACATCTACTCCGAAAGACTTGATCTTGGTCTCGCCAACTACACCCTAGATTGCAGCGATTTCTGCGTGGATGCCAGCAGTGAGTTGAGGGGGCGGTTTACGTCCGAAGAATCCACACCTTACCACTTGCCACCCCCACCCCCCTCTGCTACTCCCCCGCCACGCCAGAAGCCCCGGATTCGTCCGGGGCTCTTGGTTTGTTCGTTCCCGATGCAGCCGCAGGAGGAAAGGACACCTAATCGGGGATCTTCGGAGCCCTTCACCGCCGGGTCTCACCGCCCGTGCAAGCAAACGGAAGACAGAGAACATGGCACTCAAGTCGTATAAGCCGACGACGCCTGGCCAACGCGGGTTGGTTCTGATCGACCGTTCGGAGCTGTGGAAAGGCCGCCCGGTCAAGCACCTCACCGAGGGTTTGAACCGTTCTGGCGGCCGGAACAACACCGGACGTATCACGATGTGGCACCAGGGCGGGGGCGCAAAGCGTCTCTACCGGGTGGTCGATTTCAAGCGTCGCAAGTATGATATCCCGGCGGTCGTCGAGCGGATCGAATATGACCCGAACCGCACCGCCTTCATCGCGCTGATCAAGTATCAGGACGGTGAACTGGCCTACATCCTCGCGCCGCAGCGCCTGGCCGTGGGTGACAGCGTGATCGCTGGCGCGAAGACCGACGTGAAGCCCGGCAACGCGATGCCGTTCTCGGGCATGCCGATCGGCGCGATCGTCCACAACGTGGAACTGAAGCCCGGCAAGGGCGGCCAGCTGGCCCGTGCGGCGGGCACCTATGCCCAGTTCGTCGGCCGTGACGGGTCGTACGCGCAGATCCGCCTTTCGTCGGGCGAGCTTCGCATGGTCCGTCAGGAATGCATGGCCACCATCGGTGCTGTGTCGAACCCCGACAACTCGAACCAGAACTTCGGGAAAGCCGGACGCATGCGCCACAAGGGCATCCGCCCGACGGTGCGCGGCGTCGCGATGAACCCGATCGACCACCCGCATGGCGGCGGCGAAGGCCGTACCTCGGGCGGCCGTCACCCGGTTGCCCCGTGGGGCAAAGGCACCAAGGGCAACAAGACGCGCAAGCCGAAGGCTTCTGACAGCCTGATCGTCCGCTCGCGCCACGCCAAGAAGAAAGGGCGTTAATCCATGGCACGTTCCATCTGGAAAGGCCCGTTCGTCGACGGCTACGTCCTGAAGAAGGCCGAGAAGGCCAAGGCCGGTGGCAAGGCGGAGGTGATCAAGATCTGGTCGCGCCGGTCCACCATCCTGCCGCAGTTCGTTGGTCTGACCTTCGGGGTCTACAACGGCAAGAAGCACGTCCCGGTCAACGTGACCGAAGACATGATCGGCCAGAAATTCGGTGAATACTCGCCGACGCGGACCTACTACGGTCACGCAGCCGACAAAAAAGCGAAGAGGAAATAAGCCATGGGTGCGGAAAAGAACCCCCGCCGCGTGGCGGACAACGAAGCGATGGCGATCCTGCGCATGCTGCGCACCTCGCCGCAGAAGCTGAACCTTGTTGCGGGCATGATCCGCGGCAAGAAGGTGGACAAGGCGCTTGCGGACCTGACCTTCTCCAAGCGCCGCATCGCCGGTGACGTGAAGAAGTGCCTGCAGTCGGCGATTGCCAATGCGGAAAACAACCACAACCTCGACGTGGACAGCCTGATCGTGGCGGAAGCCTGGGTCGGCAAGAACCTGGTGATGAAGCGGGGCCGTCCGCGGGCCCGGGGTCGCTTCGGCAAGATCATGAAGCCGTTCTCTGAAATCACCATCAAGGTCCGTCAAGCCGGGGAGTCCGCATAATGGGTCAGAAGGTCAATCCGATCGGTATGCGCCTCCAGGTCAACCGCACCTGGGACAGCCGCTGGTTCGCGGAGTCGAAAGACTACGGCAACCTCCTGCTGGAAGACCTCCGCATGCGCGAGTTCATCCACAAGGATCTCAAGCAGGCCGGCATCAGCCGCGTGATCATCGAACGTCCGCACAAGAAGTGCCGTGTGACCATCCACACTGCACGTCCGGGCGTCATCATCGGCAAGAAGGGCGCGGACATCGAGACGCTTCGCAAGAAGCTGACCGTGTTCACCAAGTCCGAACTGCACCTGAACATCGTCGAAGTCCGCAAGCCGGAACTTGACGCCCAGCTGGTGGCCGAGTCGATCGCCCAGCAGATGGAACGTCGCGTGTCCTTCCGCCGCGCGATGAAGCGTGGCGTGCAGAACGCGATGCGGATGGGTGCCCTGGGGATCCGAGTGAACGTCGCCGGCCGTCTTGGCGGCGCCGAGATCGCCCGGACCGAATGGTACCGCGAAGGCCGCGTGCCGCTGCATACCCTGCGCGCCGACATCGACTATGCGCTGTCGGAAGCCGAGACCCCCTACGGGATCATCGGTGTGAAGGTCTGGATCTTCAAAGGCGAAATCCTTGAGCATGATCCCCAGGCCCATGATCGTCGTCTTGCCGAAGCGGCTGACGGCCCGGCCCCCCGTGGTCCGCGCCGCGACCGCGAACGCGCGTAAGGAGTAGAATGAGATGCTGCAACCAAAGCGCACAAAATTCCGCAAGATGCACAAGGGCCGCATCCATGGCGAAGCCAAGGGTGGGTTCCTGATCAACTTCGGCTCCTTCGCCCTCAAGGCGACCGAGCCCGAGCGCGTCACCGCGCGGCAGATCGAAGCGGCACGCCGCGCGATCACCCGCCACATGAAGCGTCAGGGCCGGGTGTGGATCCGGATTTTCCCGGATGTCCCGGTCTCGGCCAAGCCCGTCGAAGTTCGTATGGGTAAGGGCAAAGGCTCGACCGACTACTGGGCTGCCAAGGTCAAACCCGGCCGGATCATGTTCGAGATCGACGGCGTGAACGACGAAATCGCGCGTGAGGCCCTGCGTCTGGGCGCGATGAAGCTTCCGGTCACCACGCGCATCGTCGCGAAGGAAGACTGGTAAGCGTCTGGGTGAACCCCGACCTACATTTCGGCCCCCGCTGGAAACGGCGGGGGCTTTTCTCTTTGTCAGATTTGCCCAAAGCAAATCTGACCGCGCCCGACCCGCCCCCCCCCCACGGGGGCGGGCGCGATATATAGCTCCCACCCCCCGCGTGCCGGTCGCGGTCCGCTTTGCACCCGACCGGAAGGGCTGATAGTTGAGGGCGGACACGCATTTCATTCGGACCAAACCCATGCCCGACATCACCTCCCTCTTCGTCACCCGCCTCTACCGCGCCGGTCTCAACGACCTCGCGAAGAAGAAGGTCGACTACGCCGAACTCCGCCAGACCTGCGACATGGTGGCCGAGGATGACGAGGCCGGGCAGGAGTGGTGCGAGGCGAACGGCTATCCCGGCTACACCTCCTATGCCTCCTTGGATGACCTACCTTGGCGGATGCCGATCTTCGGCGATCTGGAAAAGGCGCTGGACAAGCACGTTGCCGCCTTCTGCAAGGACCTCGGCTTCGACCTTGGCGACAAGAAGCTGAAGTGCAACTCGCTCTGGATCAACATCCTGCCCGAAGGCGGCACCCACGCCAGCCACATCCACCCGCATTCGGTGATCTCAGGCACGACCTATGTCGCGATGCCGGAGGGGACGAGCGCGCTCAAGCTGGAGGACCCGCGCCTGCCGATGATGATGCTGGCCCCCGTCCCCCTGAAAACCGCGCCACAAGAGTTGCAGCGGTTCGTCTATGTGAAGCCGTTGGTGGGAGAGGTCCTCCTCTGGGAAAGCTGGCTCCGCCACGAGGTGCCGATGAACATGTCCGAGGAAGAGCGGATATCGGTCAGCTTCAACTATGGGTGGGCTTAGCCTTGGAGGTCGTCCAGGTAGGTGAGCCCGGCGAGGTTGCGTCTTTGATGCAGGATGCGCAGGATCACTGGTTGCCCGCCGAAACTTGCGACCGGAGCGAAGAAGATCAGGTGCTTTTCGAAGACAAGTGACCGCATTCTACCACCCAGAACGTCACGCGGACGGCCACAGGTGGGATCATCTGCTATGCGCCGAAACGCTGCGCCTAGTCCGCGATAGTAGACCTGCCATTGGTCACGCCCCCAAGTCGCCACAGTCCAGTCGCGGATTTCGTCAAGATCGCGTCTGGCACGATCCGAGAGTTCGGGAACCCCCGGCCTCACTTGAAGGCGTCTGGTTCATACGCCTCGACATCGAACGGGGCATGGTGCCCTGCCTCCGCCTCCGCCAGGGCAAGCTCAAGCTCCGCCTTCAGCTCCCGGAACGCCCGCAGCCGGTCCTTCTCCATCAGGCTCCGCATCCCCTCCCGCACGACCTCGGACAGGTTGGCATAGGCCCCGGCCTCGATCTGCGCCTCGGCATACTCCTGCATCTGCTTGGTGAGGTGAACGTTCGGCATCTGGGGTCCTCCATATGGCAGATCGTAGCAGATACTGATATATTCTATCAACCGAGAACATTGGAGCTGCCATGAAGCCGCGCATCACGATAACCACCGGCCCGACCGGATTTCTGGAAATCTTGGTGAACGAGGCGGGGCGCGATCTTCTGGTAAAGGAGCTTCAAGGGTTGAGCGAGACACGGGATCACTTTCACCTTGACCCCGAAGAGTTCGAAGTGGATGTGCCAACACAGTCCATTCCATATCGAGACGGCGATGTGGTTCATGCCTACGGCAAGGTCCTTTTCCGACCAGATGCTTGGGATGCCGAACACTTCCCGCACGTCCTCGCGCCGAAAGACCCGTAACCCAACTTCCCCCTTGCCTCCCACCCCCATCCCCCCTATACGGCCCCATCCAGCGATTCCGGGACACCGGATTCGCTGGTCTGTCATTGATCCGCCAGGTCCTCGGTGACCCTCAAGCAGGGGCCGTCTGGCGATTGTGGAAAAGGAAGCGGCATGAAAGCCGAAGAACTGAAGTCGAAGACGCCGGACCAGCTGCGCGACAGCCTGGTCCAGCTCAAGAAGGAAGCGTTCAACCTGCGCTTCCAGCAGGCGACCAACCAGCTTGAGAACACCGCCCGCATGCGTGCCGTCCGTCGTGACGTCGCCCGCATCAAGACCGTTCTCGGCCAAAAAGCCGCCGAAGCTGCGAAGTAAGGGGAACCGCCATGCCGAAACGTATCCTGACGGGCACCGTCACCTCGGACAAGAACGAGCAGACGATCACCGTTTCCGTCGAACGCCGCTTCAAGCACCCGCTCCTGCAGAAGACCGTGCGTAAGTCGAAGAAATACCGCGCTCACGATGCGGAGAACAAGTTCAAGGTCGGCGACACCGTGCGCATTGAAGAATGCGCGCCGATTTCGAAAACGAAACGCTGGACGGTGGTGGTCGACGCAACCGCGTAACCACCTCCGTCTTATCGAAACCCCGGGGCCTGGCCCCGAAGGTCGGGAGACTTTCAAATGATCCAGATGCAGACGAATCTGGATGTGGCTGACAACTCCGGCGCTCGCCGGGTTCAGTGCATCAAGGTTCTTGGCGGCTCGCACCGCCGTTATGCTTCCGTCGGCGACATCATCGTGGTGTCGGTCAAGGAAGCTATTCCCAAAGGCCGCGTGAAGAAGGGTGACGTGCGTAAAGCCGTCGTCGTTCGCACCGCCAAGGAAGTCCGCCGTGAAGACGGCACCACCATCCGTTTCGACCGCAACGCCGCCGTCATCCTGAACAACCAGGGCGAACCGGTCGGCACCCGTATCTTCGGGCCGGTCGTGCGCGAGCTGCGTGCCAAGAACTTCATGAAGATCATCTCGCTGGCTCCGGAGGTGCTCTGATGGCTGCGAAACTCAAGAAGGGTGACACGGTCGTCGTGCTCACCGGCAAGGACAAGGGCAAGAAGGGCGAGATTTCGTCCGTCAACCCGGATGCGAACAAGGCCGTTGTCGACGGGCTGAACGTGGCGATCCGCCACACCAAGCAGTCCGCTGCGTCGCAGGGTGGCCGTCAGCCGAAGGCAATGCCGATCGACCTGTCGAACCTCGCCATCGTGGACAAGAACGGCAAAGCGACCCGCGTCGGCTTCCGCATGGAAGGCGACAAGAAGGTTCGCTACGCCAAGACCACCGGGGAGGTGATCTGATGCTGGATCAAGCCACCTACACGCCGCGCCTGAAAGCCGAATACAAAGGCAAGATCCGCGCCGCGATGAAAGAAGAGTTCGGCTACAAGAACGCCATGATGATCCCGCGTCTGGACAAGATCGTCCTGAACATGGGCGTCGGCGAGGCCGTCAAGGACACCAAGAAGGTCAAGCAGGCCGCCGAGGAACTGTCCCAGATTGCCGGCCAGAAGGCTGTCATCACCAAGGCCAAGAAGTCGATCGCCGGCTTCCGCGTCCGTGAAGAGATGCCGCTGGGCTGCAAGGTCACGCTGCGCGGCGACAAGATGTACGAATTCCTGGACCGTCTGATCAACGTGGCTCTGCCCCGCGTCCGCGACTTCCGCGGCGTGAAAGGCAGCAGCTTCGATGGCAATGGCAACTACGCCATGGGTCTGAAAGAGCACATCGTGTTCCCCGAGATCAACTTCGACAAGGTCGACGAAGTTCTGGGGATGGACATCATCATCTGCACCAACGCGAAAAACGACACTGAAGCCAAGGCGCTGTTGAAGCATTTCAACATGCCCTTCACGTCGTAACGCGAGGAACCAAAGATATGGCAAAGAAATCCATGGTGAACCGCGAAGTGAAGCGCGCCAAGCTTGTGAAGCAGCATGCTTCCAAGCGCGCAGCACTCAAGGCGGTGATCAACGACCAGGCGAAGCCGGTGGAAGAGCGCTTCAAGGCGACCCTGAAACTGGCGACGCTGCCCCGCAACTCGTCCGCCGTCCGGCTGCACAACCGTTGCCAGCTGACCGGCCGTCCGCATGCGTATTACCGCAAGCTCAAACTCAGCCGCATCATGCTGCGGGATCTCGCCTCGTTCGGCCAGATCCCCGGCATGGTCAAGTCCAGCTGGTAAGGGAGGAATCAGATGTCCATGAACGATCCTCTCGGCGATATGCTGACCCGTATCCGCAACGCCCAGATGCGCGGCAAGTCCACTGTCGTGAGCCCCGCATCCACGCTGCGCGCCCGCGTTCTCGACGTGCTTCTGTCCGAAGGCTACATCCGTGGCTATGAAAAGGCAGACACGGCGAACGGCCAGGGCGAATTCACCATCAGCCTGAAGTACTACGAAGGCGAGCCCGTGATCCGCGAAGTGAAGCGCGTCTCGAAGCCCGGCCGTCGCGTGTACATGGGTGTGAGCGAGCTTCCCTCGGTCCGCAACGGCCTTGGCGTCGCGATCGTCTCCACGCCCAAGGGTGTCCTGTCTGATGCAAATGCACGCGCTGCCAATGTTGGCGGCGAAGTGCTTTGCACCGTGTTCTGAGGAGGGTGGCATGTCTCGTATCGGCAAAAAACCCGTAGCCCTGGTCAAAGGCACCTCTGCCTCGGTCAGCGGCCAGACCATCGAAGTGAAGGGCCCGAAAGGGACCCGCAGCTTCACCGCAAGCGACGACGTCACCCTCACTGTCGAGGGCGAGGCCATCAAGGTTACCCCGCGTGGGTTGTCCAAGCGTGCGCGTCAGCAGTGGGGCATGACCCGCTCGATGGTTGCGAACCTCGTCACCGGCGTTTCCACCGGCTTCAAGTCGGAACTGGAAATCCAGGGTGTCGGCTATCGCGCCGCGATGGCTGGCAACGTGCTGAAGCTTTCGCTCGGCTACTCTCACGAAGTGAACTTTGACGTGCCGAAGGGGGTGACCATCACCGTCCCGAAGCAGACCGAAATCACCGTGGAAGGCATCGACCAGCAGCAGGTTGGCCAGGTGGCCGCGAACATCCGCGAATGGCGCGCCCCCGAGCCCTACAAGGGCAAGGGCATCCGCTACAAGGATGAGTATATCTTCCGCAAGGAAGGCAAGAAGAAGTAAGGGTGGCAAAATGGCTTTGAAAAAGAGAGAGCTGTTCCTCAAGCGCCGCCTGCGCGTCCGGAACAAGATCAAGGCGACCTCGCATGGTCGTCTGCGGTTGTCGGTGCACCGTTCGTCGAAGAACATCAGCGTCCAGCTGATCGACGACGTGAAGGGTGTGACGATTGCGGCAGCCTCCTCGCTCGAGAAAGATCTCGGCGTGGTTGGCAAGAACAACGTGGAAGCTTCGGCCAAGGTCGGCGCGGCGATTGCCGAGCGGGCGAAAAAGGCCGGGGTGGAAGAGTGCTACTTCGACCGTGGCGGCTTCCTGTTCCACGGCAAGATCAAGGCGCTGGCCGATGCGGCCCGTGAAGGCGGCTTGAAGTTCTAACAGCGGGCGGCGCAAGCGCCGCCCCGATGATCCGGGGGCTGTCCTTCGTGGCGCCCACCAGGGTTGGCAAACAACGGCGCCCTGCGCGCCACCAGTGAAGGAATGCCTTATGGCAGAACGTGACAATCGCGGCGGAAACCGGGGCGGCAATGACCGTCGCGACAACCGCCCGGAAGAAAACCCGGAATTCGCCGACCGTCTGGTCGCGATCAACCGCGTGTCGAAGACCGTCAAGGGTGGCAAGCGCTTCGGCTTTGCCGCACTCGTCGTTGTCGGTGACCAGCGTGGTCGCGTCGGCTTCGGCAAGGGCAAGGCCAAGGAAGTGCCGGAGGCGATCCGCAAGGCCACCGAACAGGCCAAGCGCTCGATGATCCGCGTCGCTCTGAAAGACAGCCGCACGCTGCACCACGACATGGAAGGCCGCCACGGCGCCGGGAAAGTCGTGATGCGGACCGCCGTGGCCGGTACCGGCATCATCGCCGGCGGCCCGATGCGCGCCGTTTTCGAGATGCTGGGGATCCAGGACATCGTTGCCAAGTCGATCGGTTCCGCGAACCCCTACAACATGATCCGCGCCACCATCGACGGGCTGAAGCACGAAGCCTCGCCCCGTTCGGTCGCGTCGCGTCGTGGCAAGAAGGTCGCCGAGATCCTGCGCAAGCCGGAAACCGAAGCAGCCGCTTCTGAAACCGTGGAGGCCTGATCATGGCTGACAAGAAAACCACCGAAGCGACGAAGAAGACCATCGTCGTAAAGCAGATCCGTTCTGCCGCGCGCCGTCCGGCGATCCAGACCGCGACCCTCAAGGGCCTTGGCCTGAACAAGATGAACCGCACCCGCGAACTGGAAGACACCCCTTCCGTCCGCGGCATGGTGAACTCGATCCGCCACCTCGTCGAAATCATCGAAGAGCGCGGGTAATCGAACGCGACTCTGCGTAGGTTTGGCAATCTGCCCACGATTCGCTGACATTGAACGCCCTCGCGGAAACGCGGGGGCGTTTCATTTCATCCGGTCAACCACTGAGGACCCGCCGGCCTTCACCAGCGTCAAAAGGGCAGTGCGCAACCGCTTGGTGAAAGACAGGCTGAAGGCACCCAACGCATTCCTGTCCTCCCAGACATAGGACCGCTCGACAATATCCGTGTTGATCTCGTCCAGCATGACCCACTTGCGCGCATGGGTTTCCAATCCCACCCGCTGCGACTCGATCTGCGGCACCTCCAGCGCAAGCCGTCCAGGCAATGGCGGTTTTGTCGTGATCGGCAGAATGAAGACCAGAGTTTCGCCATTGCAGTTTGCCACGGTTACAGCGATGCAAACTGGCCGCGTCTTGCGGCCCTCGGACTCCCCCGCCAGTTGTTGCCGCTTCCAGAGAAACGGGTAGCGGAAAACCTCTCCGGCCGCGGGCTTAGTCGCCATCCTTGTTCAGGTCCCGTTCCAGCCCTTCGACCAACAACGCTCTCAGGTCTTCGGGCAGCTCGTCGATCATATGGACCTCCTGCGTCGCCCCACGGACCAGTTGCCGATACTGATCCACGCTCATCAACACGAACTTCGGTTTCCGGTGCTTGGTGATCGCGACGGGTGACCGTATCGCGGCCTCGAACAACTCGCTTGTGTGGCGCGTGAGGTCGGCGGCCTTGAATTCGGGTAGCTGCGACATGGCCGGTGCCTCCATTTGTGCAGAATATACAGAAAATCTGTATCGTCCGCAACTCACTCACATCACCGCCACCAGCGCAAAAACTGCCATCCCCATCACGATCAGCGACCCGATAGTATAGAACGTCGCCCGCACCTCATGCGACTGCGCCGTGGCATAGGCGACCGCATGTGCCGCCCGGACCGCAACAAAGCCATACATCAGCACCTGCGCCAGCCACAGGGGTGGAGCGACGGCCACGAAGACCAGCCCTGCCGCCCAGAAGGCTGGAATGTTCTCCAGGTCGTTGCGGTGCATCCGGCGAGAGCGGTCGACGTAATCGTTCACCTCCAGCTGCTCCGGGTGAGGGGCCTTGTTGATCAGGCCTGGCCGAAGGTCCTCGGGGGCTGCATAGCCGCCACCGACCTTCATCATCCGGTAGACCGTCATCCAGCCCTGGCCCATCACCTTCAGCACGGTCAGCGCCGAGGCGATCATCCAGGTCACGAAGACCGGGTTGTCTGTCGAGAAAGCCGTCATGGTTGTCCCTCCCCAGCGATTACAAGGTCGGAGCGATGACGAAGTGTGTCAAGGCTGCCGAAGGCGATGACCATGGCTTTCCGGTCGCAAAAATTTACCCTGCGGCTGGCCCGGGTGCTAGGCTCTCCACAGCGACTCAACCGGCCCAGGGAGGGGCAGGGGGCCGCACACAGGGAGGAATGACCGATGACCACCCACTACGCTGGCGGATGCCCGCACGTCCATGTCACCGCGACCGCCGAACCCATCGACAATCATGAATGCCATTGCAACGTCTGCAAGTCGGTGACCAAGCAGCAGCACACCCATGTCGCTTTCTTCAACCACGGCGACATCCAGGTTGACCATCCCGAGAAGATGAAGCGCGTCCCTTTCAACGCCCAGAACCCCGACGGCCCGCTGGAGATCTGTGTCTGCGCAGACTGCGGTGCGGCCCTGATGCTGGACGACAAGCAGGGCCGCATCCGCGTGGCCGTGCCGAACGTGATGGGCTACGACGACGCCAAGTTCCCCAAGGCCACCTACCACGCCTTCTGGGACGAGACGAAGGGTTATCCGGCCCCCACCGACGGCCGCCCGGTCTATTCCGGCCTTCAGCCCAGCTTCGTCTGGCCGTCCCCCTCGTAGGTCGGGGCTTGCCCCGACTCCTCAAAAGGTTAGCGCCACCTTAACGGGGTCTTATAACCCATTGGAATCGTTCAATCCGAAAGGCTGCCCACACGTGGGCAGCCTTTCCCTTGCCAAGGACCCCGCCTTCCTGTAAGGCCCCTCGGTGGCCAAGTCCGGCCATGAGAATCAAGAAAAGCCGTGGTCGTCCCGTTCTCGCTTCGGGGGCGCATCCGGCAAGGAGAAGCGAAATGAAACTGCATGAACTTGCCGACAACGAAGGCGCGGCGAAGAAGAAAAAGCGCGTGGCACGCGGCCCGGGCTCGGGCAAGGGCAAGACCGCCGGCCGGGGTATCAAGGGTCAGAAGTCCCGCTCGGGCGTCGCCATCGGCGGCTACGAAGGCGGCCAGATGCCGCTCTATCGCCGTCTGCCCAAGCGTGGCTTCACCAAGCCGAACCGTCTGGAATTTGCCGTCGTGAACCTCGGCCTGATCGAGAAATTCATCGCTGCCGGCAAGCTGGATCCGAAAGCCGAGATCACCGAAGACGCGCTGGTCGCGGCTGGCCTCACCTCGAACAAGCGAGACGGCATTCGCGTGCTGGCCAAGGGCGAGCTGAAATCGAAGCTCAACCTGACCGTCACCGGCGCCTCGGCTTCGGCCGTCGAAGCGATCGAGAAGGCTGGCGGCAAGGTCACGCTGCTGGCACCGGTCGCGGCCGCGGCTGAATAAGGGATTGTGAGCGGCCATCAGGTCGCTTACATCAAACCAAGTTTTCCCGCGCCGCCGACCGGAGAACGGTCCGGCGGCGCTTGGCTTGAAAGAGACCTGACATGGCATCTGCTGCAGAGCAAATGGCGGCGAACCTCAGCTGGGGCATGCTCGGCAAGGCATCCGACCTGCGCCAGCGCATCTTCTTCACGATCGGCCTGCTGATCGTCTACCGGCTGGGGACCTACATCCCGGTCCCGGGCATCGACGGCAACGCCCTGCGCGAGTTCATGCAGCAGGCGGGGCAGGGGATCGGCGGGATGCTGAACCTCTTCACCGGGGGCGCGGTCAGCCGGATGGCGATCTTCGCGCTGGGGATCATGCCCTACATCAGCGCCTCCATCATCGTGCAGCTTCTGGGGACCATGTACGGGCCCTGGCAGCAGCTGAAGAAGGAAGGCGAGCAGGGCCGAAAGAAGCTGAACCAGTACACCCGCTATGGCACGGTGGCACTGGCCGTGCTGCAGGGCTACGGCATCGCGATGTCGATCCAGGGTGGCGGGCTGGCGCACAACCCGGGCCTGTTCTTCGTCGCCTCGTGCGTCATCACGCTGGTCGGTGGCACGATGTTCCTGATGTGGCTGGGCGAGCAGATCACTGCCCGCGGCATCGGCAACGGCATCAGCCTCATCATCTTCGTCGGCATCGTGGCCGAGATCCCGGCCGCCATCGCGCAGTTCTTTGCGCAAGGCCGGTCGGGAGCCCTGTCGACGCCGGTGATCCTGGGTGTGATCGTCATGGTCGTCGGTGTCATCGCCTTCGTCGTCTTCATGGAGCGGGCGCTGCGCAAGATCAGCATTCTCTATCCGCGTCGGCAGGTGGGGATGAAGGTTTACGAGGGCGGCTCTTCGCACCTGCCGATCAAGGTCAATCCGGCGGGCGTGATCCCGGCAATCTTCGCGTCGTCGATCCTTTTGCTGCCGACGACGGTTTCGACCTTCTCGGGTGGCGGGACAAACCCGGTCCTGTCTTGGCTGGCGGCCAATCTTGGCTACGGTCAGCCGCTGCATCTGGTTTTCCTGGCGGCGATGATCGTGTTCTTCGCCTACTTCTACACGCTGAACGTTTCGTTCAAGGTCGACGAAGTTGCGGAAAACCTGAAGAATCAGAATGCGTCGATCCCCGGCATTCGTCCGGGAAAGAAGACTGAGGAATACCTGGAATATGTTGTGAACCGCGTTCTTGTGCTGGGGTCGGCCTACCTGGCGGCAGTCTGCTTGCTGCCCGAAGTGCTGATCAGCCGCGTGGGCATCCCGTTCTATTTTGGTGGCACCTCGGTCCTGATCGTGGTTTCGGTGACGATGGACACGATCCAGCAGATCCAGTCGCACCTTCTGGCCCATCAGTACGAGGCGTTGATCGAAAAGTCGCAGCTGCGCGGGCGCAAGAAGCCAGGCGCAAAATCGGCACCCAAGGCCCCGGCCCGGCGCTGATCCGATGACCAACATCATCCTTCTGGGTCCGCCGGGAGCGGGCAAGGGCACGCAGGCCAAACGGCTGGAAGAGGCCCGTGGCATGGTGCAGTTATCGACCGGCGACATGCTGAAAGAGGCCATCGCCAAGGGCACCGACCTGGGAAAGCGGGTCGAAGGCATCATGGCCCGGGGTGAACTGGTGACGGACGAGATCGTCATCGGCCTGATCGAGGCGAAGATGAGCGACGGGGCCAGGGGTGGGTTCATCTTCGACGGCTTTCCCCGCACTTTGAACCAGGCGGATGCCCTGGGGGACTTGATGACGCGGACTGGGTCGAAACTTGACCACGTCATCGAGATGCAAGTTGACGATGCTGCATTGGTCGCGCGGATCACCGGGCGCTTCACCTGCGGCAACTGCGGCGCGGTCTATCACGACGTGACCCACCCCACCAAAGTGGCGGGCACCTGCGATGTCTGCGGCAGCACCAACCTGAAGCGGCGGGCTGATGATAACGCCGAAACGCTGAAGACCCGGCTGATGGAATACTACAAGAAGACCTCGCCCCTGATCGGCTATTACTATGCCAAGGGGCAACTTTCCGCCGTCAATGGTCTGGCCGAAGTGGACGACGTTGCCAATGCAATCGCCAAGGTTCTTGACAAAGCTTGAAAAACCTCTCTGGCGGCCTTGACGGCCCCGGGAAAAGCCCCTAATGCACGGCGTCCCGCGGTGGAATCGCCTTGCGGGTCTTCCTTATTGGGAAGTTCGTATCGCCGGGTTAAACCCCCGTGCGGTGTTGTGAAAAAAGGTTCTGGCACTACGGAACCGCAACCGAAGAAGGACGAAACGTTTGGCACGTATTGCTGGCGTCAACATTCCGACCGCGAAACGGGTTCCGATCGCGCTCACCTACATCACCGGGATCGGCCCCCACACCGCCAAGGCCATCTGTGAAGCGCTGAAGATCGACAGCGCCCGCCGGGTGAACCAGCTGAACGACAGCGAAGTGCTGGCGATCCGCGAATACATCGACGCAAACCTGACTGTCGAAGGCGATCTGCGCCGCGAAGTCACGATGAACATCAAGCGTCTGATGGACCTCGGCTGCTACCGTGGCCTGCGTCACCGCAAGGGCCTGCCGGTCCGCGGCCAGCGCACCCACACCAACGCCCGCACCCGCAAAGGCCCCGCAAAGGCCATTGCCGGCAAGAAGAAATAAGGGGGCCGGAACATGGCACGCGATACCAAGGCCGCCCGTACGAAGAAAAAAGAACGCAAGAACATTGCTGCCGGCGTGGCGCATGTGAACTCGTCGTTCAACAACACCAAGATCCTGATCTCGGACGTGCAGGGCAATGCGATTGCCTGGTCGTCCTCGGGGACCATGGGCTTCAAGGGCTCGCGCAAGTCGACCCCTTACGCCGCCCAGATGGCCGCCGAAGACGCTGGCCGCAAGGCTCAGGAACATGGCGTCCGCACGCTGGAAGTCGAAGTTCAAGGTCCGGGTTCGGGCCGCGAGTCGGCCTTGCGCGCGCTGGCTGCCGTGGGCTTCCAGATCACTTCGATCCGGGACGTGACGCCGCTGGCACACAACGGCTGCCGTCCGCCGAAGCGCCGCCGCGTCTAAGGCACTGATTTCGACCGGGTCGCGGGGGCCTTCCCTCGCGGCCCGGTTTTCGTCGTTTACGATCCTCGGGCGTCCGCCGGCTTTCGGACATCGGCAGCGGACAAGAATAGGGGCTTCAGAATGATCCATAAGAACTGGCAGGAACTCATCAAACCCGCGAGCCTGATCGTGAAGCCGGGGGCCGATGCGGCTCGCGTGGCGACGATCATCGCCGAGCCGCTGGAGCGCGGCTTTGGCCTGACGCTGGGCAACGCGCTGCGCCGCGTGCTGATGTCTTCGCTGCAGGGGGGCGCGATCACCAGCGTCCAGATCGACAACGTGCTGCACGAGTTTTCGTCGGTGGCCGGGGTTCGCGAAGACGTGACCGACATCGTCCTGAACCTCAAGGGCGTGAGCCTGAAGATGGATGTGGAGGGCCCGAAGCGGCTGTCGATCTCGGCCAAGGGTCCCGGCGTCGTGACCGCGGGCGACATCTCGGAATCGAACGGCATCGAGGTGCTGAACAAGGACCACGTCATCTGTCACCTCGACGAAGGTGCGGATGTGTTCATGGAGCTGACCGTGAACACCGGCAAAGGCTATGTCTCGGCCGACAAGAACCGCCCGGAAGATGCGCCCATCGGTCTGATCCCGATCGACGCGATCTATTCGCCGGTCAAGAAGGTCAGCTATGAAGTCACCCCGACCCGCGAGGGTCAGGTGCTGGACTATGACAAGCTGACGATGAAGATCGAGACCGACGGCTCGCTGACGCCGGATGACGCCGTGGCCTATGCCGCGCGCATCCTGCAGGACCAGCTGTCGATCTTCGTGAACTTCGAAGAGCCAGAATCGGCCAAGGTCGGCGAGATCGACTCGGGCCTGGAGTTCAACCCGCTGCTCTTGAAGAAGGTGGACGAACTGGAGCTTTCGGTCCGGTCGGCCAACTGCCTGAAGAACGACAACATCGTCTATATCGGCGACCTGATCCAGAAGACCGAAGCCGAGATGCTGCGCACCCCGAACTTCGGCCGCAAGTCGCTGAACGAGATCAAGGAAGTGCTTTCGGGCATGGGCCTTCATCTTGGAATGGACGTCGAAAGCTGGCCGCCAGAGAACATCGAAGACCTGGCCAAGCGTTTCGAGGACCAGTTCTGATAACAAGGGTGCGCCCCGGCGCACCCTGCGACAATGCCCGCCTCGTGCGGGGAACAACTGGCGAAAGCCCAAGGTGAGCGGGGCCAAACGGAGGCCCTGCCGGACAAAGCAAAATACGCAGATACGGAGATTCCAATGCGTCACTCTAGCGGCTACCGCAAACTGAACCGCACCCACGAACACCGCAAGGCGATGTTCGCCAACATGTGTGGCTCGCTGATCGAGCATGAGCAGATCAAGACCACCCTGCCCAAGGCCAAGGAACTGCGCCCGATCATCGAGAAGCTGATCACCCTGGCCAAGCGCGGCGACCTGCACGCCCGGCGTCAGGCCCATGCGGCGCTGAAGCAGGACATGCACACCGAGCGTCTGTTCGCCATTCTGGGGCCCCGCTACAAGGACCGTCAGGGCGGCTATGTCCGTGTCCTGAAGGCCGGCTTCCGCTATGGCGACATGGCCCCGATGGCGATCATCGAATTCGTTGACCGCGATACTTCGGCCAAAGGGGCGGCTGACCGCACCCGGACCGAGACTGACGAGACCGTCTGAAGGCTGAAAGCCGATCATGCCGACAGAAGGCCCGCCAGATCTGGCGGGCCTTTGCCTATGGCGAGGCACCCGCAATCACGGCGGTAGCAAGCGCAACGAGTTTCTCCTCCAACGCACTGGCGCGCTTGAAACTTTACACTTAAGGTTGAACGTAGACTGGCAAGGACCCTTGTGTGAATGTCGCAGAGTAAGAGATTGAGCGAACTGTATGAAGAGTTGCATGACCTGGCACCCGCGGGGTACGCCGTGGGCCTTCACATCCGTTTTGCCAGCCCGTTGATCTACCACAGCCGCTATCCGGCCGATTGGGTCGAATATTACAACTCGCATTCCTATTATTTGCGCGATCCCGTGATCTTCTGGGGCATCGGCACCGCCGGAACGCGCCGTTGGAGCGAGATTCCGTTGCCCGATCCGTTCGAATTGCTGAAGAAAGCCGCCACCTACGGGATGAAGTATGGCGCGGTTTCTTCGTATGGCCCGATCACCTCGCGTTCAATGGCTGGTATCACCCGGCCGGATCGCGAATTCACAGATGCAGAGATGGAGCGTCTCGCCGATATCACCGCGCGCTTGCATATCGCGGCGAAACCGCCATCGGAACTTACGAAAGCGCAGATCGAGGCGCTGCAATGCATAGCAAATGGGGACCGTCACACTGCTGCTGCGGCAAAGCTCGGGATTTCGGAAAGCGCCTTCAAGGCTCGACTGAATTCCGCTCGAATCAGACTTGAGGCTCGGACAGCGACCGAGGCTCTGAAGAAGGCGCGCGAGTATCGACTGCTGTAGTAACCCTGTGATGTTTCCCTCTGACTGTTCGACATTCCAGCAGAAGGAGACGGAAAATGGAAGTCACGACTCTCTCATACGACAACTTGCACAATCATGGCGAGTTGTTTGCCAACATGTTCAGGGCCCGACACCGGGCTTTCATCCAGCAGAACAAGTGGGATCTGCCGCAGTCGAACGGGATGGAGTTCGACCAGTATGACACTCCGGCAAGTCGCTGGGTTGCCGTCCACAAGGACGGTGAGGTCCTGGCGGGTATCCGTCTGACGCCAACGACCCACAAGTGCGGAATTTACACCTATATGATCCGCGACGCCCAGCGGGGTCTTCTGGAGTCAATTCCGTCTAATCTGCTGAACTATACAGCACCGGTATCGGAAGAGATCTGGGAAAGCAGCCGGGTCTTTGTGTCCGAAGCGGTCCCTGCTGCGATGCGGTTGCGCGTCCAGTTGCAGTTGCGCCAGGAAATGGTGAACGCGGCGCGCGAATTGGGTGCGACCTCGGTTCTTGGGCTTATTCCCGAAGCCTCGCGCCGTATCGGCCGCCGTGTGGGTCTGGAATGCGAACCCGTAGGACCTATGTTGAACTTCGATGGGCTAGATTGTGTGTGCGTGACCATAAATATGGCACCAAAGATGCATTGAACGGCAGTCTTGTGCCGTTGCAAAGGCCGGTCACCGATTGGCTGGAGTTCTGCGATGAACACGCTATGGTTGCGTGGCTGGTTCAGTGAAGTTGAGTGAGAATGAGTAACCGATCTGGTATAGATGTCGAACTTCAGAATGTGGCGCGGATGGCGACGGCGGGGTACTTTATCGGCCTCCATATCCGCTTTACATCGCCGCTGCTGACTTTTCAGACCTACGATCAGCGCTGGATCGATCACTACACCGAAAATGGCTATGTCCTGCGTGACCCGATGACGGCGTGGGGATTCTCGCGGACCGGCTGGATCCGTTGGAGCGATCCGGCCCTCATGGACCCATTCGGCTTGTTCAAGGAAGCTGCGGAGTATGGGCTGAATTTTGGCGTCACGGTCGCCATTGGTCCGATCAAGTCGCGCACCATTGCCAGTTTCGCCCGGGAGGACCGGGAATTTCGGGACGATGAGATCGTCAAGATCGAGCGGGCGGTGAAGCGCCTGCATGACCTGAGCGAGCCGCCCGAATCCTTGACCGAGGCCCAGATCGAGGCCTTGAGATGCATTGCAGGGGGCGACCGGTTTGCTGCTGCGGCAGAGAAGCTGGGAATCTCGGAAAGCGCGCTGAAAGCCCGGATCAGTTCCGCCCGCGATCGCCTGATGGCGCGGACAACCGCCGAGGCGATCCAGCGCGCCAAGGACAACCGTCTGATCTGACGGCGTCTCCTGCAAGGTTACGACTTAACCCAACCTGCAGGAGGACCCTATGCAGACCACAACGCTTTCCTTTGCCAACATGCACAACCATGGCGAGCTTTTTGCGAACATGTTGCGCGCGAGGCGCGAGTTATTCATCGTCCACAACAAGTGGAATCTGCCCGAAGCGATGGGAATGGAGTATGACCAGTACGACACTCCGGCAAGTCGCTGGGTCGTGGTGCATGATGAAACTGGCAAGGTGCTTGCCGGAAATCGCCTGACGCCGACGACGCATGGCTGCGGCATCTACAGCTATATGATCCGGGACGCGCAACGCGGACTTCTGGAGACGATCCCGGCGAACCTCTTGCACGATTCTGCCCCGATCGAAGGGCATATCTGGGAAAGCTCACGGCTGTTCGTGGCGCATGATACACCTGCTGCGATCCGCCGCCGGGTTCATACGCAGCTGATCATGCAACTGGGTGACACGGTGCGTAGCCTTGGGGCCACACATTGCCTGACGCTTTTGTCGGCAACCTGGCCGCGGTGGGCGGACCGCGTTGGCGTGAAGATGCGGGCAATGGGCCCTGTTCTGATGATCGACGAGATCGAAAACCAGGTGGTGGAGATGGATTTCTCGGGCACCCGGCACTGACACTCCTGCGGCGGGCGACCCGAGAAGTAACGGGTTGCCACGCCGGGCGGGCGACCCCAGATTGGGCGGGATCACTGCGTGAGGCCCGCCAATGCGTCGTCTGTTGATCCTGTTGTTTGTCCTAGGCCTGCCGCTCTCTGCGTCGGCCGAAACCGTAGTCCCGCGCACTTCGGGCGAGATCGCGCTGTCCTTCGCCCCTGTGGTGCGCGAGGCAGCGCCAGCGGTGGTCAACATCTACGCGCGCCAGCAAGTGCGGGACCGGATCAACCCGTTCGCGGGCGATCCGTTCTTTGACCAGTTCTTCGAAGGCATGAACGGTCCGGCCCGGATGGAGAATGCGCTGGGGTCCGGGGTGATCGTGTCGGGCGACGGGCTGGTCGTGACGAACTATCATGTTATTAGCGATGCAACCGACATCCGGGTGGTGCTGGCAGACCGACGCGAATACGCCGCGCGCGTTCTTCTGGTCGATCCGCAAAGCGATCTGGCCGTTCTGAAGGTCGAGGCGGACACGGACCTTCCGGCTTTGCCCATCGGCGACAGCGAAGCCTTGCAGGTTGGTGATCTGGTCCTTGCGATCGGCAATCCGTTCGGTGTCGGGCAGACCGTAAGCTCGGGGATCGTGTCGGGCCTTGCACGGTCCGCGCTGCAGGTCGGCGACGGGACGGGCTATTTCGTTCAGACCGATGCGCCGATCAACCCCGGAAATTCGGGTGGGGCGCTGGTGGACATGGCGGGGCGTCTGGTCGGCCTCAACACCGCGATCCTGACCAAGGACGGCGGGTCGAACGGGATCGGTTTCGCCGTGCCCTCGAACCTCGTGGCCGCAGTGGTGGCGCAGGCCAAGTCAGGTGAGGGTCAGTTCACCCGGCCCTGGGCGGGTTTGTCGGGGCAGGAAGTCGATGGGTCGGTGGCCGAAGCGCTGGGGATGGAGCGTCCTGTGGGCGTGATGATCACAGCCCTGCATCCCCAAAGCCCCTTTGCAGCAGCCGGGCTGGGCGAAGGCGATGTCGTGCTGTCGCTGGGTGGCGCCCCGATCAACACGCCGCAGGAGTTTCTCTACCGCCTATCCGTGCTCGGCGATGGTGTGCAGCCGATGACCTACCTGCAAAACGGGACAACAGTCGAAGCGGATGTCATTCTGGGCCCCGCACCAGACCGGCCGGACCGCGAGACTGTGACCGTGACCGAAGACGTGATCCTGCGCGGAGCGACGTTGGCAAGGATCAATCCGGCGGTAATCGGCGAGCTGCGCCTGCCGCTGGATGCAACCGGAGTTGCGGTCCTTGCGACCAAGGATTTTGCCTTCGAGATGGGTCTGCAGGCGGGCGACGTCCTGGTCGCGATCAACGGTGTCGCAGTCTCTACCCCGTCCGAGGCCTTGACCGTGGCCCGACAGCCCGCGCGGCGCTGGCAGATCGATCTGATCCGACAAGGTGAGCCTCTTCGCCTGCGCTTCCGGCTTTAGTCCGGCGACGGCGGTCGCTAAGGTGCGCTATGGCTGATCTCTTCGACACCGCAGCGGCCCAAGCCCAGGACAGCGGGCCGCGCCCTTTGGCCGACCGGCTTCGGCCGAAGTCGCTTGCCGAGGTGATCGGGCAGGAGAAGGTGTTGTCGCGGGACGGCCCCCTGGGTGCGATGCTTGCGGCAGGGTCGCTGTCGTCTCTGGTTCTCTGGGGCCCGCCGGGGGTGGGCAAGACCACCATCGCGCGGCTGCTGGCCGCCGAGACCGACCTGCACTTTGTCCAGATCAGTGCGATCTTCACGGGCGTCCCCGAACTGCGCAAGGTGTTCGAGGCAGCAAAGCTGCGACGGCAGAACGGCAAGGGGACGCTGCTTTTCGTCGACGAGATCCACCGGTTCAACAAGGCGCAGCAGGACGGGTTCCTGCCTCACATGGAGGACGGGACGATCCTTCTGGTTGGGGCCACGACCGAAAACCCGAGCTTCGAGCTGAACGCAGCGCTGTTGTCCCGGGCGCAAGTCATTGTCCTGGAACGGCTTTCGCTGGCTGATCTGGAACGACTGGCGCAGCGGGCTGAACAGGACTTGGGACGGGCGCTGCCGCTGAAGGGCGAGGCGCGCGAAGCGATGCTGGAAATGGCCGACGGCGACGGCAGGGCACTTTTGAACCTGATCGAGCAGGTTGCGGCCTGGAAGTTTGACCTGCCGCTGACCCGTGATCAGTTGGCGCAGCGCCTGATGCGGCGGGCGGCGAAATACGACAAGTCGGGGGACGAACACTACAACCTGATCTCGGCGCTGCACAAATCCGTGCGCGGCAGCGACCCTGACGCCGCACTCTACTGGTTCGCCCGGATGCTGGAGGGCGGCGAAGATCCGCGTTTCCTTGCCCGACGCATCACCCGGATGGCGGTCGAAGACATCGGTCTTGCCGACCCGCAGGCCGAAGCAGTTTGCCTTGATGGCTGGCAGACTTACGAGCGGCTGGGGTCGCCGGAAGGTGAGCTGGCATTGGCGCAGGCGGTGGTCTACCTCGCGCTCGCGCCGAAATCGAATGCGGTCTACACGGCCTACAAGGCTGCCCGGGCGGCGGCCCGCGAGACGGGAAGTCTGATGCCGCCCAAGCACATCCTGAACGCGCCGACCCGGATGATGAAAGAACAGGGCTATGGGTCCGGCTACGCCTATGACCATGAGGCCGAGGACGGCTTTTCGGGTCAGAATTACTTCCCGGACGGCATGAAACGCCCGGTCTGGTATCTGCCGCCCGAGCGTGGCTTCGAGCGCGAGTTGAAGAAGCGCATCGACTACTTCGCCAAGCTGAGGGCGAAGCGGCAGGACGGCTGATGCCGGTTAACGAGGGGTGAAGGGTGGCGGGAAAGGGCGCGCGCAACACGACTTGGCCGACGCCTGAAAAGCCCATGAATCGTTGGGCTAATACTAGCAGTTTTCGAACAATTCCAGCGTCTACACCGCGTATGCTTTCCATATGCACCCCATGCATACGCGCGTATGCCCGTGAAGCGGTTAACTATGTCCGGCGCTGCGGCGGGATGGGCGACGCGGAGTCTGCATTGACAATCTGGCCTGCCCGCCGCAAAGCACATCCATGTCCCTGACCCTTCCTCTGATCGCGCTTGGCGGCGCTGCGGGTTCCGTCCTGCGCTACCTGATGGTTTCCGCCATCGGCGCGCCCCTTGGCACTGCGGCGGTCAACGTCGTCGGAAGCTTCGCCATTGGTGTGCTGTTCGTCCTGATCTCGCGCGCGGACTGGCAGATGTTCCTTATGACGGGTGTGCTGGGCGGCTTTACCACCTTCTCGGCGTTCTCGCTCGACGCGGTGAAGCTTGTCGAACAGGGTCAGATGCTTCAGGCCGCGCTTTATGTCCTAACCTCCGTCGGACTTTCCCTCATTGCTGTCGCGCTTGGCGTGGCCCTTGCACGAGGTCTTGCATGACCGTCCAGCTTCTTGCCGTCACCGAGGATGAAGGCGAACAGCGCCTCGACAAATGGCTGCGCCGCCGCTTTCCGCAACTGAACCAGGTTGCGGTCGAAAAGCTGTGCCGCACCGGTCAGGTCCGCGTCGACAGTGCCCGCGTCAAGGCCTCTGACCGGGTGACGCCGGGCCAGCTGGTGCGCGTGCCGCCGCTTCCTACTGCCGCCGTGCTGGGTGAGAAGCGCATCGAGGGGGTGTCCGCCGCCGATGCCAAGATGATCCAGGCCGCTGTCCTGTGGAAGGACGAGCATATGATCGTCCTGAACAAGCCCGCCGGTCTGCCGTCGCAGGGTGGTTCGGGTCAGGGCGACCGGCACGTCGATGGTTTGGCCGAGGCCTTGAAGTTCGGCTACAAGGAAAAGCCGAAACTGGTGCATCGGCTGGACAAGGATACGTCCGGCGTCCTGATGCTGGCGCGGACAGACCGCGTCGCGCGGGCCTTGAGTGAATCGCTCCGCCACCGCAACGCGCGGAAGATCTACTGGGCCGTCGTCGCCGGTGTCCCGCATCCCCGGCAGGGCTCGATCAAGTTCGCGCTGGAAAAGGCTCCGGGCCGGGGTCGAGGCGGCGAGGGCGAGAAGATGATCTGTGTCCATCCCGCCAAGCTGGCCGAACACCCCGACGCCAAGCGGGCGCAGACCGACTACTTCACGCTGTGGTTTCTGGGCGCGCGCCTTTCGTGGATGGCGCTGGAGCCGATCACGGGGCGCACCCACCAGCTGCGCGCGCATATGGCCGAGATCGGGCATCCGATCCTTGGCGATGGCAAGTATGGCGGCAGCGAGTCCGACAATCTTGGCGACGGGTGGGGTGCTGGGGCTGGCGGCGATCTGTCGAAGAAGCTGCACCTGCATGCCCGATCCCTGACCATCGAGCATCCGATCCTGAAAAAGCCGATGACCTTCACCGCCCCCTTGCCCGAGCACATGGCGCGGACCTGGAAGCTTCTGGATTGGAAAGAGGCAGACGTCCCCGCCGACCCGTTCGAGGCGATCAGATGAGCGTCTGGGCCGCGCGTCGGTTCTGGACGACGGCAACAGTTGTTCCGACCGAGGGCGGTTTCGCGGTGCAACTTGATGCCCGCCCGGTTCGGACACCGCGAAAGGCGCCACTGATCCTGCCAACCGCCGCCCTGGCCGAGGCCGTTGCCGCCGAATGGCAGGCGCAAGGCGACGCGGTCGATCCGTCCACGATGCCCTTCACGCGCACAGCCAATTCGGCGATCGACACGGTGACGGCGCAGTTCGATGTCGTGGCCCAAATGGTGGCGGACTACGGTGCCAGCGATCTGCTGTGCTACCGGGCCGTGGATCCGGCCGATCTGATCGAGGTGCAGGCGCGGGGATGGGACCCGCTTCTGGACTGGGCCGCGGAAAGCCTTGGCGCGAGACTGCGGACGACCGCCGGAATCGTGCATGTTGCGCAACCCCCGGAGAGCCTTGCGATCCTGAACGGCCTGGTCAGGACGTTGACCCCGTTCCGGCTTGCTGCCTTTCATGAGCTTGTGGCGATCTCGGGGTCGCTGATCCTGGCCCTTGCCGTTCAGCGCGGCCGGATCACGGCGGAGGAAGCCTGGGCGCAGTCGCGCATTGACGAAGATTGGCAGACCGCGCTTTGGGGTGAAGACGAAGAGGCCGCCGAGGTTGCCCGCGGCAAGCGCGCGGCCTTCCTGCAGGCAGACCGATTCTATCGATTGTGTGGGTGACAAGTTTGCCAAACGCTCCACACTGGCCGGTGTGAGAGGCAGATTTGCTGAATAGATGCTTCAGAATCGGGCATTTTTCCTGAATTGGGCACAGGCCGCTTGACCAACAAAAGCGCTTTCGCCGACACTGTAGGGCAGTAGGGGCGAAAACGCGTCTGCACGATCACCGGCGCGCAAGGATCGCGCTGCACGAAAAAAACGTGACCCCTGAAGGGTCACATACTCAGGAAGAGGTAAGAATGAAAAAATCCGTATTCTTCGGTGCGCTTGCGGCCACGACGATGGTCGCGGGCCTGGCCGGTGCGACGACGCTTGACGACGTCAAGGCACGGGGCGAGCTGATCTGCGGGTCGAACACTGGCCTGACGGGCTTCGGTGCCCCGGACGCTAGCGGCAACTGGACCGGCTTTGACGTTGACCTGTGCCGTGCGATTGCGGCCGCAGTGCTGGGCGATGCGAAGAAAGTCAAGTTCGTGCCGACGACCGGCGAAACCCGCTTTACTGCACTGCAATCGGGCGAAGTCGATCTTCTGGTCCGCAACTCGACCTGGACCTTCTCGCGCGATACCGAACTGGCGCTCGATTTCGTGGCCGTCAACTACTACGACGGTCAGGGCTTCATGGTGCGGAAGGACCTCGGAGTTTCCTCGGCAAAGGAACTCGATGGCGCCACCGTCTGCATCCAGACCGGCACCACGACCGAACTGAACCTGGCTGACTTCTTCAAGCAGAACAACATCACCTATCAGCCCGTCACCGTGGCTGACGACTCGGAAGGGCAGCGCCAGTATCTTGCCGGCGCCTGCGACGCCTACACCACCGACGCATCGGGTCTGGCCGCCAGCCGTGCGACCCTGCCGGATGCCGAAAACCATGTGATTCTTCCCGAGATCATCTCGAAAGAGCCACTGGGCCCGGTCGTCCGTCATGGCGACAACAACTGGGGCGACGTGGTCCGCTGGACCTATTACGCGCTGCTGATCGCTGAAGAGAAAGGCATCACCTCGGCCAACATCGAGGAAGTGCTGGCTTCGACCACCGACGAGGAAGTGAAGCGGTTGCTTGGCGCCTCGGGCGACATGGGCGTGAAGATCGGCCTCGACAACGCGGCCTTCAAGAACGCCATCGCCGCCGTCGGCAACTATGGCGAAATCTTCGCCCGCAACATCGGCGAAGGCACCTCGATCAACCTGGCCCGCGGTCTGAACGCGCTGTGGACCCAAGGCGGCCTGCAGTACGCACCGCCGCTGCGTTGATCCAGAACCCGGGGGCGCCTTTGTGCGCCCCCGCTTTCATTCAAGCGATAGCCTGACAGACCGGGGGCGAAGACCCCGAAGCCACCGGGCAAACCGGGCCGTCGTCGGGAAACAGGGGGATACGATGGCTTTTGCCTCGGACGCGCCGAAAGATGGCTTTCGGCTCTCGATGCTCATCTACGATACACGCTACCGGTCCTACACGATCCAGATCGTGGTACTGGTCCTGTTTGCGATGGCCGTTGCCTGGCTACTGAACAACACCGCGCAGAACCTTGCGGCGCGGGGCAAGGAATTCAACTTCGCGTTCCTGTGGCAGCGGGCCGGCTATGACATCGGCCAGCAGATAATCCCTTATACCAACGACAGTTCGCACTTCCGCGCGCTTCTGGTCGGATTGATCAACACGCTGGTCGTGGCCTTCTTCGGCTGCATCTTCGCCACAGTGCTGGGCGTCGTGATCGGGGTGCTGCGCCTGTCGAAGAACTGGCTCGTCAGCCGTCTGATGACGGTCTACGTCGAGATTTTCCGCAACGTGCCGCTGTTGCTTTGGATCTTGCTGACCTACGTCATTCTGTCCGAGACCACCTTCCAGCCCAAGGATTTCCGCCTGACGGACGAGATGGTCGCAGCAGGTCAGCCACCCCTTGCTTCGATGATGTTCTTCGACAGCGTCGCCGTCACCAACCGGGGCACCAACATCCCCTCGCCCCTGTTCGAGCGCGGCCTTGGCACGGTCGACCTTGGGTTCCTGTCGCTGAACCTGACGCTTCTTGCCGTGATCGCCGTCATCGTCGGGTCGGTTTGGGTCAACCGCCGCATCCTTGCATCGGCGCGCGTCACCCAAGAGGCTACAGGCATCCGCCCGGTGACATGGTGGAAGTCGATCCTTGTCCTGTTCGCGCCGATCATAGTCCTGCTGGTCGCGATGGGCTTTCATCTGGAAGTTCCCACGCTGCAGGGCTTCAACTTCAAGGGCGGGATCCTGATCGCGCACAGCTTTACCGCCATGGTGATTGCGCTGACGCTCTACACCGCTGCCTTCATCGCCGAGATTGTCCGCGCCGGTATTCAGGCGATCAGCCGGGGCCAGTCCGAGGCCGCCTTCGCACTTGGCCTGCGACCGGGGCGCACGATGAACCTTGTCATCCTGCCTCAGGCCCTGCGGGTCATCATCCCACCGCTGATCAGCCAGTATCTGAACCTGACCAAGAACACCTCGCTGGGCATCGCGGTCAGCTACCTTGACCTGCGCGGCACTCTGGGTGGCATCACCCTGAACCAGACCGGTCGGGAACTGGAGTGCATGCTGCTGATGATGCTGATCTACCTGACGATCAGCCTCACGATTTCGGCGGTGATGAACATGTACAACAAATCCGTTCAGTTGAAGGCGCGCTAAGATGGATCAGCACTTCGCCCGAACCGAGATGCTGCCGCCGATGACCCCGCCGATCACCGAACGTGGTGCGGTCAAATGGCTGCGCGAGAACCTGTTCTCCACCCCGTTCAACATCGCGCTGACGCTGTTCGGCATTGCCGTGATCTACCTTCTGGTCAGGGCATCGCTGCCCTGGTGGCTGAATTCCGTCTGGAACGCGTCATCCCTGTCCGAATGCCGTCAGATCGTCGAAGCAGCGGCCGGCACGGGCGCGACCGGGGCTTGCTGGGCGATGATCCGGGAATGGTGGGGGGCCTTCATCTTCGGTTTCTACCCGCCCGATCAGTGGTGGCGTCCGATCCTGGCCTTCGGGTTCCTGATGGCTGCGCTGGCCCCTGTCCTGTTCTCGGGACAGACGCGCAACCTGACCATCGTGCTTGTCGTGGTCGCTGTCTTCCTTGCCCTGACACTGTGGTTGGCCGGCACGCCAGGCATCGCTTTCGGGCTAGCCGCACTTGTGGTTATCGGAATGCTGGCCCTTGCACAGGTGCAGCCGGGCAAGCTGATCTGGTTCACCCTGATCTATCCTGCGCTTTGCTTCTGGCTACTTTGGGGCGGTTCGGTCTGGTCGCCCATCGTGGCCATGGCGGGGTTCGGCGTGCTTTACGTGGTCTTCCGTCAGGCATCGCCCTTCATCGGCCTTGCCCCTGCGGCGGGGGCGGGCGTGCTGGCGGCGGTGCTGTGGTGGCTCTACCTCGACAAGGCACTGGTCGACGTGCTGCATGGGGTCGTCCCGCTGGCCTTGCAGTCCATAAACTCGGACCAGTTCGGCGGCTTCCTTCTGGCCATCGTGATCGGCATCACCGGTATTTCGTTTTCGCTTCCGATCGGCATCCTTCTCGCTCTTGGTCGCCAGTCCGACATGCTGATCGTGAAAACCCTGTCGGTCGGGTTCATCGAGTTCATCCGGGGCGTACCGCTGATCACGCTTCTCTTCACCGCCTCGCTTCTGCTGCAGTACTTCCTGCCGCCGGGGACGAACTTCGACATCATCCTGCGCGTGATCATCCTGGTGACCTTCTTCGCAGCCGCCTATCTGGCCGAGGTGATCCGGGGTGGTCTGGCAGCTCTGCCGCGCGGCCAGTACGAGGCGGCGGATGCGCTGGGCCTGGACTACTGGCGGGCACAGCGGCTGATCATCCTGCCACAGGCACTGAAGATCTCGATCCCCTCGATCGTCTCGACTTTCATCGGCCTCTTCAAGGACACCACGCTAGTCGCCTTCGTCGGCCTGATGGACCCCTTGAAGGGCGTCACCCAGATCGTCCGCGCCGACATCAACTGGAAGGGCATCTACTGGGAGCCCTACATCTTTGTCGGCACTATCTTCTTCCTCATCTGCTTCGGCATGTCCCGGTACTCGATGTACCTGGAGAAAAAGCTGAAGACCGATCATCGCTAAGGGCACATCATGGCAGACGCAGCTAAAATGCAGGTCTCGGACGAAGTCGCGATCCAGATCACCGGCATGAACAAGTGGTACGGTCAGTTTCACGTCCTGCGCGACATCAACATGACCGTGCAGCGCGGCGAGCGGATCGTGATCTGCGGACCGTCAGGATCGGGCAAGTCGACCCTGATCCGTTGCATCAACCGACTGGAAGAACACCAGCAGGGCAAGATCGTGGTGGACGGGACCGAGCTGACCAACGACCTGAAGAACATCGACAAGGTCCGGTCCGAGGTCGGGATGGTGTTCCAGCACTTCAACCTGTTTCCGCATCTCACAATCCTTGAAAACCTGACGCTGGCACCGATCTGGGTTCGCAAGGTGCCAAAGCGGGAAGCCGAGGAAACGGCGATGTACTTCCTGTCCAAGGTCAAGATCCCGGAGCAGGCGCACAAGTATCCGGGCCAGCTTTCGGGGGGGCAGCAGCAGCGCGTGGCCATCGCGCGGTCCCTGTGCATGAAGCCGCGCATCATGCTTTTCGACGAGCCGACGTCAGCCCTTGACCCAGAAATGATCAAGGAGGTGCTGGACACGATGATCCAGCTTGCTCAGGAAGGCATGACCATGATCTGCGTGACGCACGAGATGGGCTTTGCCCAGGCTGTTGCAAACCGGGTGATCTTCATGGACCAGGGCCAGATCGTCGAGCAGAACGAGCCGAAAGAGTTCTTCAACAACCCGAAGAGCGACCGAACCAAGCTGTTCCTGAGCCAGATCCTTGGTCACTGAAACCAAACCCGAGCCAATGGCGACGCCGATCCGGCGATAGGGTCGCAACAGCGGGTATCGCCTTTAGAAGGGCATGATATCCAGTGCGGACGACCGGGCGCGATGAATTGGACAGGGCCTAAAGACCACCGATCGCGGAGGAGAGGCGGAAGCTGATCGCCTCGGCGATATGCGGTTTGCGGACCGTGGGGCTTGCGTCCAGATCAGCGATGGTTCGCGCCACGCGCAGGACGCGGTGGTAGCCCCGCGCCGAAAGGCCCATTCGTTCGGCAACCCGACCGATCAGCGCCTTGCCCTCGGCATCCGGGGCGGCGTGTTCTTCCAGTGCGGCGCCCTCGAGATCGGCATTAACTCGCAACTCCGGCGCGTCGGCAAACCGCGCGGTCTGGCGGGCGCGGGCCGCGGTCACCCGTTCGGCAATGGTCGCAGAGCTTTCGCCCGAGGCGGGCAGGTCGAGATCGGTGAAAGCCACTGGCGGGACTTCGACCCGCAAGTCGAAGCGGTCCATCAGCGGGCCGGAAATGCGACCGAGGTAATCTTCGCCGCAGATCGGCGCGCGACCGCAGGCGCGGTTTGGGTCCGACAGATAGCCGCACTTGCAGGGGTTCGCGGCGGCGATGAGGAGGAACCGACAGGGATAGCGGATATGCGCATTGGCACGGGCGACCATGACGGTGCCGGTTTCGATCGGTTGGCGCAGGGTGTCGAGGACGGTGCGGGGAAACTCCGGGAATTCGTCCAGAAAGAGGACGCCATTGTGGGCAAGGCTGATCTCGCCCGGCTTGGCACCGCGTCCACCGCCGACGATGGCCGCCATGGATGCCGTGTGGTGCGGCTCGCGGAACGGGCGGTCGCGGCTGATCCCGCCTTCGGTCAAAAGGCCCGCAAGCGAGTGGATCATCGAGGTTTCCAGCGCCTCGGGGGCCGAAAGCGGTGGCAGGATGCCGGGCAGGCGGGCGGCCAGCATCGACTTTCCCGAGCCGGGCGTGCCCACCATGAACAGGTGATGCCGACCGGCAGCCGCGATTTCCAGCGCGCGCTTGGCGCGTTCCTGACCCTTCACTTCGCGGAAATCGCGCGGGGAACCTTTGCGCAGAACCTCGCCCGCTTCGGCAGGGGTCAGTAGTGCCCGGCCGGTATAGTGGTGCAGAACCTCTTCCAGCGAAGCGGCGGCGAGCACGGTGGTGGCACCGACCCAAGCAGCCTCGGCCCCGCAGGCCTTGGGGCAGAGAAGGGTGCGGTCTTCGACGGCAGCGGCCATGGCGGCGGGAAGTGCCCCCGCAACGGGGACGAGGCGACCGTCAAGCGAAAGCTCGCCCAGGGCGACCGTGGCTTCGACATCCTCGCGCGGGATGATGTCGAGGGCCGCCAGAAGGGCGACGGCAATCGGCAGGTCGAAATGCGAGCCTTCCTTGGGCAGGTCGGCGGGCGACAGGTTGACGGTGATCCGTTTGGCGGGCAGGGCGATGGACAGCGCCTGAAGCGCCGCGCGGACGCGTTCCTTGGCCTCTGTCACTGCCTTGTCAGGCAGGCCCACCAGCGTGAAACTGGGTGAGCCCGGCGAGACGGCACACTGGACTTCGACGAGGCGCGCATCGACCCCCTCGAAGGCGACGGTGTAGGCACGCGCGGTCATGTGGTGCGCCAGCCGGTTGGGGCGGCTATGAAAATGAGCGCGTTCCGCGCAAGCCTTGTGTCTCGCCTCTGCGCGCGAAGGGCGCGCAACCGGCTCGGGCGTGCTTCGCCGGGGATATTTGGGAACAGGTGAACGGCAGAGGCGTGTGCCCCTGTCCGGTCACCGTCCGAGTGGTAAAGCGCCATGAACTTCGGCCAGGCTTCGGCGTCGGCAAGGGTTTTGTCGCGGCAGAACGCGTTGCAGAAGCCGAAGCGTCGGCCGTAAAGCTCTAGCGCGTGCGTCACGGGCTTGCCGGAATAGGGGCAGGCCTGGTTGACCGTGTCAGCGCAATCCACTGCCCTTGCCGGCAGGGGGACCGGGCCGGGCCAGTCGCGGCGGGGATAGTCGCGGCGGTAGAAGTCCTGATCCGCGCCGTCGATCTGACCCATCGCTCGCCAGCGACGGAAGCTGGGGTGCGACAGATGGGCGTTGACGTACAGCATCATCTGCGGGCTGACGGGCAGGTTGTAGGTGGCGATCCGGGTGGCCACGGGGGCGAAGAAGGCATCCGCTGCCGAATAAGCACCGCAGAGCCACGGGGTCGTCGATCCGGTGGTTTCACGCGCCCATGACCAAAGGACGTCAAGTCGCGCGATGTCGGCCAGGACCGCTTCGGGGGGCTGGCAATCGGTGTAGCTTACGCGGAGGTTCATCGGGCAGTGGTTGCGCAATGCGCTAAAGCCTGCGTGCATTTCCGCAGCCAGACCCCGGGCAGCCGCCCGCGCGTGCGGATCTTGCGGCCACAGACCGGCTTCGGGGTGACGGGTCGCAAGCTCTTCGGCAATCGCGATGGTTTCGGGGACGACCGAGCCTTCGGGCGTGCGCATCGTCGGGGCCGTGCGTGCCGGGAAGTAGTCCTTCAGGAGCGCGGGAAGCTCTTCTGTGTAAAGCCGCGCGGAATGGGTTTTCACTGGAATCCCGAAGGCATCGAAGAGAAGCCAGCCGCGAAGGGACCAGCTGGAATAGGCCCGGTCCCCAATCACAAGGTCATAGGTCATGTTTGTTGTCCTTTCCCGGGCATTGAAGCCGAGGCGGGCTGGATTGGGAAACGCTGAATTGTGCGGGGGACAATCACGGTTGGTGATTGATGGCAAAGACCTGTGACGGGGGGCCGAAACGCAGGCTGGTGACCGAGAGATTGTCGATCCGGTGCGCGAAGGTGGCTTCGGCGGTCAGGTCCAGGGCCCTTTGCAAGGCCGCAAGGATGGGGCCGAAATGAGCGACGACGATCACGTCTGGTGCTGTGCCTTGCAGCCGGTCGAGTGCCGCCCAGATGCGGGCTGTCAGGTCATTCCAGCTTTCACCGCCGGGCGGACGGACGTCGCCCGGGCTTTCCCAGAAGGCGCGGATCAGGGCGGGGGTCTCGGCTTCGATCTCGACAAAGGCGCGCGTTTCCCAGTCACCAAAATGCATCTCACGCAAGTCCGGGTCATGCGGCAAACGTGGGCGCGGGCCAAGCGCGTCGGCGGTCGCAACGGCGCGTACCAGGTCGGAGGAGATGACTGGTGCGCCCTCTGGAAGATGCGCGCCGAGCCGGGCAAGAGCGGCGGTGTCCGAAAGATCGGCGGGCAGATCGGTCCAGCCGATCATGGTTTTCGCGTGGGTCGGTCCATGGCGGACAAGCCAGAACCGGGTCACGGAAGTTGGCCCTTCAGCACCAGCGGCAAGCCCGCGATCACCGTCACGACCAGGGCGGCCTTGGCCGCAAGGCGCTGGTTCAACCGCCCCTGTTCATCGCGAAACCGCCGGGCCAAGGCATTCTCGGGAACAATGCCCCCACCAACCTCGTTCGAGACAATGACGACAGGTGCATTGGATAGTCCCAATGCTTTGATCAGGGCGTCGCCTTCGGCCACAAGGTCATGCTCTGCCAAGAGGTGATTGGTCAACCACAGCGTCGCACAGTCCACAAGAACCACCTCGTCCGGGCTGGCGACTGCCAGCGCTGCGGGCACGTCCAGCGGAGCTTCGACGGTCAGCCACGCTTCGCCCCGGTCGCGCCGATGCTGGGCGATCCGGGCGCGCATCTCGTCATCCCATGCGTTTGCGGTGGCGATGTAGCGGCGCGCGCGCCCCGAGCCTGTCACCAGTCCTTCGGCAAAGGCGGATTTCCCCGATCTGGCGCCGCCGATAACGAGAGTGAGGGGTGGAAGTGATCCGGTCACGCGCGGGCTCCGTAGAAAGGGAAATATCAGGCGAAAGCGCCGGATTGGCTGAACTGGAGGTAGTCATGGCACTTGACGGATATACCGACCACAGCGTGTCGCGCCAAGCGATGAAGGCAGAACTTCTGGACGCCGAAACCGAAGTTCGGCTGGCCCGTGCCTGGCGTGATTCTCGCGATGAGCGCGCACTGCACCGGCTGATCACCGCCTATATGCGGCTGGCAATCAGCATGGCGTCGAAGTTCCGTCGCTATGGCGCGCCGATGAACGACCTGATCCAGGAGGCGAGCCTTGGCCTGATGAAAGCCGCCGACAAGTTCGATCCCGAACGCGGCGTACGGTTCTCGACCTATGCGGTC
This sequence comes from Paracoccaceae bacterium, assembly GCA_009773055.1. Taxonomy (GTDB): domain Bacteria; phylum Pseudomonadota; class Alphaproteobacteria; order Rhodobacterales; family Rhodobacteraceae; genus Tabrizicola. The sequence goes on along the minus strand of WOUW01000007.1, from coordinate 77,972 downwards.
TGGTGGATCAAGGCGTCGATCCAGGACTATGTGATGCGCAACTGGTCGATGGTGCGGACCGGATCGACGTCCAGCCAGAAGGCGCTGTTCTTCAACCTGCGCCGGGTGCAGGCGAAACTGGAGCGCGAAGCAAGCCAGCGCGGTGAGGTCCTTGACCAGCACCAGTTGCGTCAACTGGTCGCGGCAGAAGTCGGCGTGCCACTTGCCGATGTCGAGATGATGGAAGGGCGGCTGTCCGGCTCGGACTATTCGCTCAACGCCACCCAGTCCTCGGACGAGGACGGACGCGAATGGATTGACGCGCTGGAAGACGAGGGCCAGCAGGCTGCCGAAGCGGTCGAGGGCGCGCATGACAGCGCACGGTTGCGCGACTGGCTGGTGACGGCAATGCAGGGGCTGAACAAGCGTGAGCGTTATATCGTGGCCGAACGCAAGCTGAAGGACGAAGGGCGGACGCTGGAATCGCTTGGCGAAGAACTCGGCTTGTCCAAGGAGCGGGTCCGCCAGCTTGAGGCTGCCGCCTTCGCCAAAATGCGCCGCAGCCTGGAAATCCAGTCGCGCGAGGTCCGGCACTTCCTGTAAAGGTCCCAGCGGCGGGGAGTTGAGTTTGCCCCGGTGGATGCCTACACCTTGCAGCAGGCCGCCAAGGAGGGCCTGCTTATGCTGGCTGGCAAGCGTATACTTCTGATCATCGGCGGCGGAATCGCGGCCTACAAGGCGCTGGAGCTGATCCGGTTGATCCAGAAGGCTGGTGGTTCTGTAACGCCGGTTCTGACCCGCGCGGGCTCCGAGTTCGTGACGCCGCTTTCCGTTGGGGCCCTTGCGAAGTCCAAGGTGCACGAGGCGCTTTTCGACCTCACCTCCGAGGCCGAGATGGGACATATCGAGCTGTCCCGCTCGGCAGACTTGCTGGTCGTGGCCCCGGCAACGGCGGACTTGCTGGCGAAGATGGCCGGGGGCCGGGCGGATGATCTTGCGTCCACCCTGCTTCTGGCGACCGACAAGCGGGTGCTGGTGGCCCCGGCGATGAATGTGCGGATGTGGCAGCACGCCGCAACCCAGCGGAATCTTGCGACGCTGCGGGAGGATGGCGTGCTGTTCGTCGGCCCCGACGAGGGCGAGATGGCCTGCGGCGAATACGGTCCCGGTCGGATGGCCGAGCCTGCAGTGATTGTCGAGGCGATCAAGGTGGCGCTGGGGGCCGGGCCACTGGCGGGAAAACATGTGCTTTTGACATCGGGACCGACCCATGAGCCGATTGATCCGGTGCGATACATCGCCAACCGATCATCGGGGGCACAAGGTGCGGCGCTTGCGGCTGCGCTTCGCGATCTGGGTGCGCGGGTGACCTTCGTGACCGGGCCTGCGGTCGTGCCGCCGCCTGTCGGGGTCGACGTCGTCGCGGTCGAAACCGCACGGGAGATGGCCTCGGCGGTCGAGGCAGCACTTCCCGCCGATGCAGCCGTGATGGCGGCGGCCGTGGCGGATTGGCGGGTGGCCAATGCCAGCGGGCAGAAGCTGAAGAAGGACTTGTCCGGGAAAGCTCCCGCCCTGGAATTTGCCGAGAACCCGGACATTCTGGCGACGGTTGCCAGCGGGCCAAAGCGACCGCGGTTGGTGGTCGGCTTTGCAGCGGAGACGACCGATGTCGTGGCCCATGCCACGGCCAAGCGGGCTCGCAAGGGCTGCGACTGGATCGTGGCGAATGACGTGTCTCCGGGCACCGGGATCATGGGCGGGTCGGAAAACGCGGTCACGCTGATCTCGGACGCGGGAGCCGAGGTTTGGCCCCGGATGGGCAAGGATGAGGTCGCGCGGAGACTTGCGGCGCGGATCGCCGAGGCGCTGCGCTGACAGAAGCGCCTTGGGCGAGAATACGTGAGGACAGAGGATGGCAAAGCCGATGCACCCCGTGGTGAGCATTATGTGGGAGGCCTGGGCCGACCAGGACCTGCCCTTGCCGGCCTATAAGACGGTCGGGGCGGCTGGGGCGGACCTTTGCGCGAACTTCCCGCCCGAGGCGCGGGAAGCGGGGCTGGTGCTGGCCCCGATGGGGCGGGCGATCTGTCCGACCGGGATCCGGGTGGCGATCCCGGAGGGCTACGAGATGCAGGTGCGGCCGCGGTCGGGGCTGGCGTCGAAGCACGGGATCACGCTGCCGAACACGCCGGGGACGATCGACTCGGATTACCGGGGTCCGCTGGGGGTGTCGCTGATCAATCTGGGGAGCGAGCATTACACGATACGGCACGGTGACCGGGTGGCGCAGGTCGTGGTCGCTCCGGTGGTGCAGGTGCGGTTTGCGGTCGTCGATAGCCTGGACGAGACAGAGCGGGGGACGGGCGGGTTTGGTTCCACGGGCTTCCGCGGATGATCGGACTTCTGGGCTTTGCTGCCCTTTGGGCGCTGGGCCGCTGGCGGGGCTGGGGGTCGCGCTGGCTGCTGCTCGCGACCTGCTGGTGGGCGCTTCTGATGCTGGTGCATCTGCCGGTCCAGGTGGAGAACCCTCTGGCGCGGGTGGTGGGCGGCGACTTCCGGGGCTGGACAGTTTTCGGTCTGCTGGCAGCGGTCGCGCTGGGCTATCGGGAGATTCTGCGGGCTTTGCGGCGGCAGAAGGCGGTCGAGCCGATGGCCGCCCCCGCGACAGGGACGTTCCGCGAGGCGGAGCTGGACCGCTATGCTCGCCACATCATCCTGCGCGAGATCGGGGGGCCGGGGCAGAAGCGGCTGAAGGCGGCAAAGGTGCTGGTAGTGGGGGCGGGGGGACTGGGGTCACCGGTCCTGCTGTATCTTGCGGCGGCGGGGGTCGGGACCATCGGGGTGATTGATCATGACGTCGTCGAGGGGTCGAACCTGCAGCGGCAGGTGATCCATAGCGACCCTCGGATCGGGATGCCGAAGGTATTCTCGGCAGAGGTCGCGATGCGGGCCCTGAACCCGTTCATCGCGGTGCGGCCCTATCATCGCAAGCTGACCGAGAAGATCGCGGTCGATCTGGTTCGGGAATACGATCTTGTCCTCGACGGAACCGACGACTTCGACACCCGCTATCTGGTCAACCGGGCCTGCGTGGCGGCGGGAGTGCCGCTGATTTCGGGGGCGATCACCCAGTGGGAGGGGCAAGTGTCGCTGTTCGATCCGGCGAAGGGGGGGCCGTGCTATGCCTGCGTCTTCCCGGTGAAGCCCGCGCCGGGGCTGGTGCCGACCTGTGCCGGGGCGGGGGTGGCCGCCCCCTTGCCGGGGGTGATCGGGTCGATGATGGCGATGGAGGCGGTGAAGCACCTCACCGGGGCGGGGGAGACGCTGGCGGGGCGGCTCATGATCCACGATGCGCTTTATATGGAGACGCGGGTGATCGGGGTGAAGAAGCGGGCGGACTGCAAGGTCTGCGGCGGGCAGCACTGAGACGGTGTCCGCGCGTGGCACCTGTTGCGAGACTTTAGGAATCAAGCGGTTGGCTGTGGGCGTTAGGGAAGTGTCAGGATCTTCCGCCATCGCGCCGCAAGGGCTTTCCTCCCCTCGCCGAGCCGTCAGGCTTCGGTCCGGCTTGCACTGCTGCGGGCCCGTGGGCATAGTCTGCCATCACAAAAACCAACCGGGAGCCTGACCGATGAAACTGACTGCCGCCGCCCTGCTTGGGCTTTCCCTTGCTGCCCTGCCCGCCGTGGCGCAGGACCTGCCGGATCTTGCAGGCCGCGAAGTCGTGGTGGTGACCGAGAACGCCTACCCGCCACTGCAATTCCTGGACAAGTCCGGCGCGGCTGTCGGCTGGGAATATGACGCGATGGCCGAGATCGCCAAACGGCTGAACATCACCGTGAAGTATGAGAACACCAGCTGGGATGCGATGATCCCGGCGGTCGCGGAAGGCCAGTACGACCTTGGCATGACCGGGATCACCATCAAGGACGAGCGCAAGGAGCAGGTCGATTTCAGCGACCCCTACATGCGGTCGGAGATGCTGATGATCGTGCGCGGCGATGAGACCCGGTTTACCGATGCGGCGTCATTCGCGGCGATCCCGGAACTGCTGGTGTCGGCCCAGCCGGGAACTTCGCCCTTCTACGCGGCGATCTACAACATCCTGGACGGCAACGAGGAAAACCCGCGCGTGATCAAGTTCGAGACGTTCGGGGCGGGGCTTGAGGCGCTGAAGGCCGGAGACGTGGACCTGACGCTGTCGGATTCGACGGCGGCCAACGGCTATGTCGCGGCCTCGAACGGCGGGCTGAAGATCATCGGCGCGCCGCTGGCGTCGGAAGATTTCGGCTTCATCTTCCCGAAGGGGTCCGATCTTGTGGCACCGATGAACGCGGCGATTGCCAGCATGAAGGCGGATGGCACGCTGGATGCGCTGAACCAGAAGTGGTTCGTCGACTACAAGATGGGCGAATGAAAGGCGGCCCCCGGTCAAGGCCGGGGGCAACCTGATGGCCCCGAACGCCGAACCTGATCGCGACTTTCCTTGGTGGCTGGTGATCCTGGCGATCTCCGGTCTTTGGCTGTTCTACAAGATGCTGGCCGACCCGTTCTATGCGGGCGCGCTGGCGGTCCTGTCCAAGGGGCTGGTGGTGACGCTGGCTGTCGCGGTCGTGGCCTATCTGGGGGCCTGCGGCATCGGGCTGGGGCTTGCGGTCATGGGGATGTCGAAACACGTCTTCCTGCGGCAGACGGCGCGGCTTTACATCGAGGTGATGCGGGGCATCCCGATCATCGTGCTCTTGCTTTACGTCGCCTTCGTGCTAGTGCCGGGCGTGGTCGCGGGGGTGAACGCGCTGGTGGGCGACGACATCCTGCGCACCCGGGACGTGCCGCTTTTGTGGCGGGCGGTCTTCGCGCTGATGCTGGCCTATTCCGCCTTTCTGGCCGAAATCTTCCGGGCGGGCCTGCAGGCGGTGGACAAGGGGCAGATCGAGGCGGCGATGGCGCTGGGGCTGAACGGCTGGCAGCGGTTTCGCCATGTTCGATTTCCGCAAGCCTTCCGGCTGATCTTGCCGCCTCTGGGGAATGATTTTGTAGCAATGGTGAAAGACAGCAGCCTTGTTGCGGTGCTGGGCATTTCGGATGTTGCGCAGTTGGCGAAAGTGACGGCGGCGGGGAACTTCCGCTATTTCGAGACCTACAACGTGGCGGCGTTCCTGTATCTGGTGATGACCATCGGGCTGTCGCTGGTCTTGCGGAGGTTCGAGGCCCGGATGCGGTCGCGCGGGCGGGACGGGTCGTGAATTGAGCGGCTTGGCAGCCGCAAGTCTTTGGTCTCGTCGTCGGCCTGCGCCTCCTCCTCGGCGTCGGGGGCGCTTCGCCCCCCGAACCCCCCGAGAGTATTTGTGAAAAGAGCAAGGGTGGACCTTGACGGGATGCGCGCCTAGCTTCGGTGCAAAGGAGATTTGCGATGAACGTGCTTTTGGAAAAATGGGAGACGCCGTTCGGGGTGCCGCCGTTCGAGCGCATCAGGGACGAGGATTTCGGGCCGGCTTTCGACGAGGCGCTGTCCCGGGCGCGGGCGGCGATTGCGGAAATAGCCGCGGGGCCTGCGGTGGATTTCGCCGGAGTGATCGAGGCGCTGGAACTGGCGGAGGGCGATCTCGACCGGGTGTCGGGGGTGTTCTACAATCTTGCGGGCGCCGACAGCACCGAGGCGCGCGAGGCGCTGATGCGGGAACTGGCGCCGAAGATGTCGGCGTTTTCCAGCGAAGTGACCAACAACAAGGCGCTTTGGGCGAAGATCGAGGCCTTGTGGCAGGCGCGCGAGGGGCTGGGGCTGACGGCGGAACAGGCGCGGGTGCTGGAGTTGTACCGGCAGATGTTCGTGCGGTCCGGGGCGGCATTGGAGGGCGCGGCGGCGGAGCGTCTGACGGCGGTGAAGGCGCGGTTGGCAGTTCTTGGGACGCAGTTCGGGCAGAACCTCCTGGCAGATGAGCGGTCCTGGTCGATGGCGCTGTCGGAGGCCGACTTGGCCGACTTGCCGGGGTTTGTGCAGGAAGCCGCGAAGGCGGCGGGGGCGGAGAAGGGCTCGGGCCCGGTGGTGACGTTGAATCGGTCGCTGATCGTGCCGGTGCTGCAGTTTTCCCCGAACCGGTCCTTGCGCGAGAAGGCCTATGAGGCCTGGGTCGCACGGGGGGCGAACGGGGGCGAGACGGACAACCGTGCGATTGCGGCGGAGATCCTGGCGTTGCGGGCCGAGCGGGCGGTGCTGCTGGGCTATGCGGATTTCGCGGCGTTCAAGCTGGAGCCGGAGATGGCGAAAACCCCCGAGGCGGTGCGCGATCTGATGACGCGGGTCTGGGACCCAGCGCGGAAAAAGGCGCTGGCGGATGCGGCGGTGCTGGAGGCGATGCTGCGGGCGGATGGCTATCCGGGGCCGCTGGAAGCGTGGGATTGGCGCTACTACAGCGAGAAGCGGCGGAAGGCCGAGCATGACCTGGATGAGGCGGTCTTGAAGCCATATCTGTCGCTGGATGCGATGCTGGGGGCGATGTTCGACTGCGCGACCCGGCTGTTCGGGTTGGAGTTTCGCGAAATCGAAGGGCCGTTCTACCATCCGGATGTTCGGGGGTGGGAGGTTACCCGTGGGGGTAACCATGTGGCGGTATTCCTGGGGGATTACTTCGCCCGTGGGTCAAAGCGGTCGGGGGCGTGGTGTTCGGCAATGCGGGGGCAGCGGAAGCTGGGCGGCGAGGTGCGGCCCATCGTCGTGAACGTCTGCAACTTCGCCAAGGGTGACCCCTGCCTTCTGTCCTATGACGATGCGCGGACTCTGTTCCACGAGTTTGGCCATGCGCTGCACCAGATGCTGTCGGATGTGACCTATGGGTTCATCTCTGGCACCTCGGTGGCGCGGGACTTCGTGGAACTGCCAAGCCAGTTGTATGAGCATTGGCTGGAGGTGCCCTCGGTGCTGGAGGCGCATGCGCGGCATCATGAGACGGGCGAGCCGATGCCCGCCGACATGTTGCAGCGGCTTCTGGACGCCGGCACCTATGACCAGGGCTTTGCCACGGTGGAGTTTGTGGCGAGCGCTATGGTCGACCTGGAGTTCCATACCGGTAGCCCTCCGGCAGACCCGATGCAGCGTCAGGCGGAGGTGCTAGAAGGTCTGGGGATGCCAACGGCGATCCGGATGCGGCATGCAACGCCGCATTTCGCGCATGTGTTCAGCGGGGATGGCTATTCCAGCGGCTACTACAGCTACATGTGGTCCGAAGTGATGGACGCCGATGCCTTCGCGGCTTTCGAGGAGGCGGGCGATGCGTTCGACCCGGAAACCGCTGCGCGGCTGGAGCGATACATCCTGAGCGCGGGCGGGTCCGAGGACGCCGAGGCGCTGTATCTTAAATTCCGCGGGCGGATGCCGGGTGTCGAGGCATTGCTGAAGGGCCGTGGTCTTCTGGACGCGGCGTGAGGGGGTTGAATGGAGCTGCTTCAGTCGTGGAACTCGCAAGCGGCGGTGTCGCATCTGGTGGCGCTGGGGGTGGCCTATCTTCTGACGCTGCCCATCGGCTGGAACCGGGAACGCGAAGAGCGCAGCGCGGGACTTCGGACCTTTCCGCTGGTGGCGATGGCGGCTTGCGGCTTTGTGATGATCGCGATCGAGGTGATCGGGCCTGACTCGGAGCAGCAGTCGCGGATCATGGAGGGGCTGATGACCGGGATCGGCTTCATCGGCGGCGGGGCGATCCTGAAGCAGGGTGACCGGGCCAGGGGCACGGCGACGGCGGCGAGCTTGTGGGCCACGGGGGCCATCGGTGCAGCAGTGGGCTACGGGCAACTGGATATCGCGGTCATCCTGAGCCTGGTTACGGTGCTGACGCTGATCCTGATGACGCCGCTGCGCAAGGTCGTTCAGGAGGGGGCGGAGCCAGACGGTGACGATGTCTAGCGCCGAAGCGCGCCGGGTGGCTGGCCGAATCGGGCGCGGAAGGCGCGGCATCCGGCGGGCGGCCTGCAGGCGCAGGTCCAGCGCGTGGGCCGCGGGCGTAGTCCCGAGCGCGGTGCGGAAAAGGGCTTCCAGGCGGCGCGAGGAAAGGCCGACGGCGTGCGCTGTGGCCGAGGCTGGTTCGGGGGCGTCAATGCGCGCCTCCATCCGGGCCAGCGCCTGTGTGACCCGGGGGTCAAGCGCGGGGTCCTGTGAGGCGACCTGGGGTTCATGCCCGCTGCGGACGGTTGCAAGGAAGCTGGCTGCGACCTGTCTGGCAAGCGCAGCGCCATGGCGGGCGCGGATCAGGTGCAGCATGAAGTCGGCGGCGGGGGCGGCCCCGGAGATCGTCACCCGGTTGCGGTCAATCACGAAGCGGTCGGGGACGACGTCGATCTCGGGGTGGCTGGTCGCCAGATCCTCCAGATCCTCCCAATGCACGGTGGCGCGGTGGCCGTCGAGGAGACCGGCGCGGGCCAGAACCCAAGGGGCCGCATCAATCCCGCCGACCAGCTGGAACCGCGAGGCAATGCGGCGCAGGTCGCGGATCAGCGGGTGCGTGGCAACCTCGGCCAGGCGGTAGCCTGCGACCACGATCAGCGCCTCGGCCCCCACCGCATGGGACAGCGGACCCGAGGAAGGCAGCGATATTCCGCAGGTCAGAGGGACGGGCGCGCCATCGGGCGAGACGACCCGCCAGCGGTAAGCCTCATGCCCCAGTTGCCGGTTGGCGTTGCGCAAGGGGTCAAGCGCCGAGGCGACTTCGAGAATGGAGGCCTGCGGCAGGACGAGGAGCGCGAGGGTCAGCGGCTGGTCCGAGGGTTGAAAGATGGCATTATCCGTCATGCGGATTTCGTAAAGTGCAAAGCGCTGGCTGGCAAGCGGGCTATGGTGGGGATCAAACCCGGGGAGGTCCGAATGCCGCTGACCATGAACAAGGAAGTCTTCATCACCTGCGCCGTCACCGGTTCGGGTGGCACGCAGGACCGCAGCCCCCATGTGCCGCGTAGCCCCAAGCAGATCGCCGACAGTGCGATTGCCGCGGCCAAGGCCGGGGCGGCGGTGGTCCATTGCCACGTCCGCGATCCGGAGACGGGCAAGCCGTCGCGCCGGTTGGACTACTACCGCGAGGTGACCGAGCGCATCCGCGACAGCGACACCGACGTGGTGCTGAACCTGACCGCCGGGATGGGTGGCGACATGTATTTCGACGGCACCGAGGACATGACCCGGATGTCCGCCCATTCCGACATGTGCGGAGCGACGGATCGCGTGGCGCATATCGTGGAATGCCGGCCCGAGATCTGCACTCTCGACTGCGGCACCATGAACTTCAACGAGGCCGACTATGTGATGGTCAACACGCCCGGCATGCTGCGCGATCGAGGCCTTCGACACGGGTCATTTGTGGCTGGCGAAGGAACTGGTGAAGGAGGGTGTGATCCCCGAACCCGTGCTGGTGCAGCTTTGCATGGGCGTGCCGTGGGGCGCGCCGGATGACCTGAACACCTTCATGGCGATGGTGAACAACGTGCCTGCGGGTTGGCATTTCAGCGCCTTTGGCCTTGGTCGCAACGAGATGGCCTATGTTGCGGCCGCAACGATTGCCGGGGGCAACGTGCGGGTTGGGCTGGAAGACAACCTCTGGCTGGAGAAGGGGGTCCTTGCGACCAACGCCCAACTGGTGGAACGCGCGGCGACCATCGTGGAAAACCTTGGCGCGCGGGTCATCACCCCGGCCGAAGTGCGGGCCCGGCTGAAGCTGGACAAGCGCGCGCCGGTGGCGAAGTAAGCCATGGACAAGGTCAAATTCACCGCGATGAAGGACGGAGATGCTGCCGATTACTCCATGCTGGACGTGCACGAGCGGGAGTATGCAGCGGGGACGGCGGACCGGCTTTTGTCGGCTCTGGTCGAGTTGGACGAAAGCCTGTCGGGCTATCAGGTCACGCGATTGGGGCATTCGCTGCAGGCGGCGACCCGGGCCTGGCGGGCGGGGGCTGACACCGATTGGGTAGTGGCCGCGCTTTTGCACGACATCGGCGACATCTATGCGCCCTACAACCACGATGAATACGCGGCCGCGATCCTGAAGCCCTTCGTCCGCGAACAGGTCACTTGGGTGGTCGAAAAGCACGGCGATTTCCAGCGGCTTTACTATGCCCACCATGTCGGCGGGAATCAGCACGCGCGGGACCGTTACCGCGACCACGCCTATTTCCAGGACTGCGCCGATTTCTGCGAGGTCTGGGATCAGTCGAGCTTTGATCCGGACTATCCGATGATGACGGTCGAGGATTTTGCGCCTCTGGTGCGCGAGGTCTTTGCACGCAAAGCCTATGACCCTGCCGTGATCCGGGCAGGCGAGCGGGTGCCGCTGACGGACGCCACCCGTGCCGCCGGGCGGGTGGTGTGAAACGGCTTGTCCTGATCGCGGCGCTGGTCCTGACGGGCTGTGTCGAGGAGCCCGCGCCAGGCCCCAAGGGCAAGTCTCTGACGGGGGCCGAGCGAGCCGACTGTCTGATGACGGGCGGCACAGTCGGGCGCGGCGGGATGCTGCTGGACGAGATCTGTATCCTGCCAGAGCCTGACGCGGGCAAAGCCTGCACGAAGAAGACCGATTGCGAGGGGATGTGTCTGGCAGACACGCGGACCTGCTCTCCGGTCACGCCGATGTTCGGCTGTTTTGAATTCCTGGACGAGACCGGCCAGACGGTCGGCATCTGTATTGACTGAGGGGACGACCATGGCGCGCAAGGCGGCAATCATTGGGGGTGGGGTCATCGGCGGTGGCTGGGCCGCAAGGTTTCTTCTGAACGGCTGGGACGTGGGCGTGTTCGACCCCGATCCGGAGGCTGAACGCAAGATTGCTGCGGTGATGTCCAACGCCCGGGCGGCGCTGCCAGCGCTATCGGACGTGCCGATGCCTGCGGAGGGCAAGCTGACCTTCCACGGCACCATCGGCGAGGCCGTCGAGGGGGCGGAATACGTGCAGGAGTCGGTCTCAGAACGGATCGACCTGAAGCACCGGGTCTATGCCCAGTTGCAACAATCGAACCCCGGGGTGCTGATCGGGTCATCCACCAGTGGGTTCAAGGCTTCGGACTTGCAGAAATCGAGCGTTGCACCGGAAAACATCATCGTCGCGCACCCGTTCAACCCGGTATATCTTCTGCCGCTGTCCGAGATCTCCGGGTCGCCCGCCAACCCACCAGCGGTGGTCGAAAAGACCGTGCAGATCATGAAGGACATCGGGATGTTCCCGCTGGTGATCCGGCACGAGATCGACGCCTTCATCGGCAACCGCTTTCTGGAAGCCGTCTGGCGCGAAGCCTTGTGGATGCTGAAGGACGGCATCGCCACCACCGAAGAGATCGACGAGGCGATCCGCATGGGTTTTGGCCTGCGCTGGGGTCAGATGGGCCTGTTCGAGACGTATCGCATAGCGGGTGGCGAGGCAGGGATGCGGCACTTCATGGCGCAGTTCGGACCCGCCTTGAAGTGGCCCTGGACGAAGCTGATGGACGTGCCCGAGTTCAACGACGAGCTGGTCGATCTGGTGGCAAACCAGTCCGACGCGCAGTCCGGCATGTATGGCATCCGTGAGCTGGAACGCATCCGCGACCGGAACCTCGTGGGCTTCCTGCGGTCGTTGAAAGAGCGGAACTGGGGCGCGGGGAAAGTGCTTCGCGAGCACGACGAACGGCGGGCGGCGGTGTTCAACGCCGAGATGGCGAAGGGGCTGGATAGTAGCGCGAAGGCTGCTGCGCTGGTCATGTGGCAGGGGCAGGTGTTGCCCGGCTGGATCGACTACAACGGCCACATGACGGAGAGCCGCTATTACTTCTGCAACTCGGAAACCGTGGACAACTTCCTGCGCACCATTGGCGCGGGGATGGATTACGTCGCAGCAGGGCACAGCGTCTACTCGGCCGAGACGCATATCCGGCACCTCGGTGAGGCAAAGCTGGGCG
>WOUW01000007.1:0-66070 GCA_009773055.1 Paracoccaceae bacterium | reverse complement strand
AGACCTGCGTGGCGACGGTCGAGCAGTTGTGCCTGCACGTCGACATGAACGCGGGCAAGACGGTGCCAGCCTCGGCGGAAGTGTGGCGGAACCTGAAGGCCATCGCCGACGCCCATGCCGGGTTGCCGCTGCCCGAAGGCGCGGGTCGGGCAGTTGGACAAGCGAGGGCGTGATGGATTTCGGACTGACCGAAGAACAGCAGATGATCGTCGACACGACGCGGGCTTTCGTCGAGGCGGAGCTTTACCCGCACGAGCAGATGGTGGAACGGACGGGCGTGCTGCCGGTCGAGCTGATCCGCGAAATCCAGCAGAAGGCCATGGCGTCAGGGCTGTATGCGGCCAACATGCCGGTCGAGGTGGGGGGCGCTGGGCTCGATACATTGTCCTGGCTTTTGTACGAGAAGGAGCTGGGTCGGGCGAACTATGCGCTGCACTGGACCTGTGTGGCGCGGCCGTCGAACATCCTGCTGGCGGGGAATGCGGAGCAGCGAGAGCGCTATCTGATGCCCTGCATCCGAGGCGAGACCTGGGATTGTCTTGCCATGACCGAGCCAGGTGCGGGGTCGGATCTGCGGGGGATGAAAGCTTCGGCGCGGCAAGATGGCGGGGATTGGGTGCTGAACGGGACCAAGCATTTCATCAGCCACGCCGATCTGGCGGGGTTTGCGATCTGCTTCATGGCAAGCGGAGAGGAGCAAACACCGCGCGGTCCGAAGAAGCTGATCACGGCGTTCTTCGTCGACAAGGGGACGCCGGGGTTCACCGTGCGCGAGGGGTACCGGAACGTCTCGCACCGGGGCTACACCAATGCGGTGCTGGAGTTCGACGATTGCCGGGTGCCTGCGGCGAACGTTCTGGGCGAGCCGCACAAGGGCTTTGAAGTCGCAAACTCCTGGCTGGGCGCAACCCGGTTGCAGGTCGCCTCGACCTGTCTGGGCCGGGCGGAGCGGGCGCTGGGCCTTGCGATTGCCTATGCGGCGGAGCGCAAGCAGTTTGGTCAGCAGATCGGCAAGTTCCAGGGGGTCAGCTTCAAGCTGGCCGACATGGCGATGGAGCTGAAGTCGGCAGAGCTGCTGACGCGCGAGGCGGCCTGGAAATACGACCAGGGAACGGTGACCGAGGCCGACATGTCGATGGCCAAGCTGAAGGCGACGGAAGTGCTGGCCATGGTGGCCGACGAGGCGATCCAGATCCATGGCGGGATGGGGCTGATGGACGAGCTGCCGTTGGAGCGCATCTGGCGGGACAGTCGCGTAGAGCGGATCTGGGAGGGCACCTCCGAGATCCAGCGCCACATCATTAGCCGCGAACTCCTGAGAGCGGTTGGGGGTTGAGCCCTTGCACCGGGGGCGCTTCGCCCCCCGGACCCCCAGAGGATATTTGAGAACAGAAGAAGCAACGAAATGTTAACTGCGAATCTGCATGCTGGCAGCACGGTACAGGCGGGGACGCCGATGACCGTAACAGGAGAAGGCGCCTCGTCCGGCTGGTCCGGGCGGGGCGTTGCTTGCTTCTGGCCTTTCTTCTGTTCCCAAATATCCCGGGGTCCGGGGCAGCGCCCCGGGGCCGTTGCCGCAGAACGAGGCCGGGCATGAGTCGCCTCAACCGCCTTCTCCGCCCGCGCCACATTGCCGTGCTTGGGGCTGGCTGGGCGCTGAATGTCATCGAACAGTGCCGGAAGATGGGCTTTCAGGGCCCGGTCTGGCCGGTGCATCCGACCAAGGCCGAGATCGGCGGGCTGAAGGCCTATGCCACGCTGGCCGATTTGCCCGAGGCCCCGGATGCGACCTTCATCGGGGTCAACCGTTTTGCGACCATCGATGTAGTGGCCGATCTCGCGGCGATGGGGGCCGGGGGGGCGATCTGCTTTGCCTCCGGCTGGACCGAGGCAGGCGAGCCGGGCTTGCAGGAAAAACTGGTCGCGGCGGCGGGGGACATGCCGATCCTAGGGCCGAACTGTTACGGGGTGATCAACTATCTTGATGGTGCGCTTCTGTGGCCGGACCAGCATGGCGGGGTGCCTGTCACCTCGGGTGTGGCGCTGGTCAGCCAGTCCTCGAACATCGTCATCAATCTTGGCATGCAGCAACGCGGCCTTCCGGTGGCCTATGTGGCTTGTCTGGGCAATGCGGCGGTCGTCGGGTTGGCTGAATTGACCGGGGCATTGCTGGACGATCCGCGCGTCACGGCGGTGGGGCTTTACATCGAGGGGATCGACGATGCCCCGGCATTTGCGGCGCTGGCCGAAAAGGCGCGGGCGATGGGCAAGGGGGTCGTGGCGATCAAGTCGGGGAAGACCGAGCTTTCCCGGACGGCTGCAGCCAGCCATACCGCTTCGCTGGCGGGGGGCGGTGCGGCCTCCAGCGCCTTCCTGCGGCAGATCGGGGTGGCGGAGGTCAATACGCCCTCGGAACTGATCGAGACGCTGAAGATTTTCCATGTGCATGGCCCCCGGATCGGCACGCGGATCTGTTCGCTTTCTTGTTCGGGGGGCGAGGCTGGGCTGGTGGCGGACCTCGCCGCACCCTACGGCATCGATTTCCCGCCGGTGCCGCAAGCCACGCATGACCGGCTGTTTGCGGTGCTGGGAGAGATTCCGACGATCTCCAACCCGTTGGACTATCACACTTTCATCTGGGGTGACGGGCCGAAGACCACCGAGGTTTTCAGTGCAATGCTGGACGCATATGACGCTGGCATCTACATCATCGACAGCCCGCGTGCTGACCGCTGCGATCCCTCGGGCTATGACCCGGCGTTCCGGGCGATCATCGAAGCGCAGAAGGCGACGGGGAAGATCGCCTTTCCGGTCGCTTCGATGGCCGAGAACTTCGGTGAGGGGCGGGTGCAGGCAATGATGGCGGGGGGAGTCTGCGCGCTGTTGGGGTTGGAGACGGCTCTGGCTTCAGTAAAAGCGGCGCAGACGGCGCCGGGTGTTGCGGGGTGGCGGCCCGTTGTCGCGTTGCCGCCGCGCGAGACACTGTTTCTGTCGGAGGCGGAGGGGAAGGCGCTGCTGGCCACGGCTGGCGTGGCGGTGCCGAGGTCAGTCACGGGGGCAACGTTGGCCGAGGTGGCTGGCAAAGTGCGCTTTGGCGCGCCCTACGTGCTGAAGGGCCTTGGGTTTGCCCACAAGACCGAGGCCGGGGCCGTGCGGTTGGGGCTGACTTCGCTGGAAGGCCAGGCCGCGATGCCGGGGGCCACGGGGTATCTCGTCGAGGAGATGGTGACCGGGGCAGTGGCGGAGGTGCTTTTGGGGCTCCGCCGCGATCCGGTCTATGGGATCACGCTGACGGTGGGGATGGGCGGAGTGACGGCGGAGGTGCTGGCCGATACGGTGACGCTGGTCCTGCCGGTGAGCGAGGCGCAGGTGCTGGAGGCGGCGAAGGGCCTGCGGCTCTGGCCCTTGCTGGATGGCTATCGCGGGCGACCCAAGGCGGACATGGCTTCAGTTGCAGAAATGGCGGTTCGGCTGGGCGGGCTGATGCTGGCGGACGAGAGCCTTGAAGAGATTGAAATCAACCCGGTCATGGTGCGCGAGATGGGTGCCGTGGCGGTGGATGCCTTGGTTAGGAGAGCATGATGGCAATGGAAATGCGGACCGATGGGCCGGTGAAGACCCGCCGTGAGGGGGCCATTCTGGAGGTGACGCTGGACGCGCCCAAGGCCAATGCGATCAGCCTCAAGACCAGCCGGGTGATGGGGCTGGTGTTCCGGGATTTCCGGGATGACGACTCCTTGCGCGTCTGTATCCTGCGCGCGGCGGGGGAAAAGTTCTTCTGCCCCGGCTGGGACCTGAAGGCCGCCGCCGAGGGCGATGCGGTCGATGGCGACTATGGCGTGGGCGGGTTCGGGGGCTTGCAGGAGCTTCCGAACCTGAACAAGCCGGTGATTGCCGCGGTGCAGGGCATCTGCTGCGGCGGGGGGCTGGAGCTGGCGCTGTCGGCTGATCTGATCATGTGTTCGACCAACGCCACCTTCGCGTTGCCGGAGATCCGTTCGGGCACGGTTGCCGATGCGGCCAGCATCAAATTGCCGAAGCGCATCCCCTATCATGTGGCGATGGACCTCTTGCTGACCGGGCGCTGGTTCGACGCCGAGGAGGCGCAGCGCTGGGGTCTGATCAAGGAGGTCTGCGCGCCGGAGGAACTGCTGCCCAAGGCGTGGGACCTCGCCCGGCTGTTGGAGTCGGGTCCGCCGCTGGTCTATGCCGCAATCAAGGAAGTGGTGCGCGAGGCCGAAAACATGCGCTTTCAGGACGCGCTGAACCGGATCACCAAGCGGCAGATGCCGACAGTGGACAAGTTGTATTCCAGCGAGGATCAGCTGGAAGGCGCGAAGGCGTTTGCGGAAAAGCGGGAGCCGGTCTGGAAGGGGCGGTGACTGGCGGGATTTGCGGCTGCGATTGCGGCTCGTTTTGCCTTTGCCGCAGCCTGCCCTACTTGAAAAAGGCAGTCCGTTTGCGGGGAAAGGGCCCACATCTCATGCAACACAGTGCGTTCTGGCAGACTTTCGTGAGTGCAGTATTTGGGCTGTGCCTTTCGGCAGAGGGTGCTGCGGCTGAGACGAGCTTTGAACGCGGTCCAACGCAGTATATCGCGGCGCTTGGCGACAGTGGGGCGACGTCGGGCACGGGGGCCGAAACCTGGGGCTTCTGGGGGGTAGATCCCGGTCCGCGCGGGGTCTGGTCCACCGGCTATGCCGAGCTTATGGCCAATGGTGGCAAGGCACCGGCGGGGTGGCAGTTCGACGCGGGGTCATGGTGGCTGGAGGAGCACGGGCTGATCATGGAGGCGCCGAGCTTTCCGGTGCCACCCGGCCAGTATGTCGTGACGGGCGGACGCGAGACGACTTCCGTCCTGACCGTGGGAGCACCGGATGATGCGGGTCGGCAGGCCTGGAACCTGGCGGACGGCGCAACGATCTATGATGTGACGCATCTGGGGTGCCGGGCAGCGGTCTATACGGCCAAGTCGGGCCAGTCTTGCACGCCGGACAAGACGCCGACCGATGTCTTTCCCATGGAGCCGGGCCGCGCGACGGGCTAGCCTTTTCCGCGAAGGGAGACCGCCCATGCCCAATCACGACTACACCACCCGCATCCTCTGGACCGGCAACCGGGGCGAGGGGACGGCGCATTACAAGGCCTATGACCGGACCTGGGACATCGCGGTGCCGGGGAAGGAACCGGTGCACTGTTCCAACGATCCGCTCTTGGGCGGGGACCCAGCAAAGATGAACCCGGAGGATTTGCTTCTCTCGGCGCTCTCGGCCTGTCACATGCTTTGGTACCTGCACTATGCCAGCGATGCGGGGATCGTGGTGACGTCCTATTCCGACGCGCCCTTGGGCGTCGGCGAGGTTGGGCGCGGTGGGGCGGGGCGGTTCGTGAAGGTGACCCTGCGACCGCATGTCGAGGTGGCGGCAGGGACCGATCTGGCCAAGACCGAAGCGATCCATCACCGCATCCACGAGGTCTGCTTCATTGCCAGGTCAGTGAACTTCCCGGTCGGCTATGCCCCGACCTTTGCCGTCAGGCCGGGCTGATCTCTGCGCTGCCGCGACATTCGGTGTCGCAAAGCGAACGGTTCGCAGCCTTGTGCCCGGCTAGGGTGCCGCTACGGGCCGGGGGCAACATGGACGAGACGGATTACATCATCGTGGGCGCAGGCTCTGCGGGTTGTGTGCTGGCCGACCGACTGTCGGCCAATGGCAAGCACAACGTTACGGTGCTTGAGGCCGGGGGCAGCGACCGTCGGTTCTATGTCCACCTTCCGCTGGGCTACGGGAAGCTGTTCTACGACCCCGCCGTGAACTGGCTTTACAAGACCGAACCCGACCCCGGGATGGCCGGGAACCGGGATCACTGGCCGCGGGGCAAAGTGCTGGGCGGGTCGTCCTCGATCAACGCGATGGTCTGGATCCGGGGGCATCAGGCCGACTACGAGGATTGGGGCCACGACAATCCCGGCTGGGGTTGGGAGGAGTGCCTGAGCGCCTATCGGGCGATCGAGGACAACGAGGCGGGCAGCGATGCCTGGCGCGGTCAGGGCGGGCCGCTGTTCATCTCGGCCAACCAGGGCGGCCTGCATCCCCTTGTTCCGTCCTTTGTCGCAGCCTGCGGCGAGGCGGGGCTGGCGGCGACCCCGGATTTCAACGGGGCGCGGCAGGAGGGGGCCGGGGTCTACCAGATGACCATCAAGGGCGCGCGGCGCAATTCGGCGGCGCGGGCCTTTCTGCGCCCGGCGATGAAGCGGCCAAACGTGCGGGTCATCACCCGGGCGCTGGCAACCCGGGTTCTGGTCGAGAGTGGCCGGGCCGTCGGGGTGGAATACCGCCGGGGGGGCGAAACCCGGGTTCTGCGGGCGCGCGCCGAAGTGATCCTGGCGGGGGGTGCGATCAACTCGCCGCAGCTGTTGCAGCTGTCGGGGATCGGGCCGGGGGCGCTGTTGCAAGGATTGGGCATCCCGGTGCTGCGCGACAACCCGAACGTGGGCGATCACCTGAGCGACCATCAGGGACTGAACTACACCTGGTCGATGAGGGTGCCGACCTACAATGACGAGCTGCGCCCCTGGTGGGGCAAGCTGCGCGCGGGGTTGCAGTATTTCCTTGGCGGTGGCGGGCCGCTGGCCAAGTCGATCAATCACGGTGGCGGGTTCTTCCGGACCAGGGACGACCTCGACCGGCCGAACATGCAGTTGTATTTCCAGGCGTTTTCGACGCTGATCCCGCGAAACGGCGAGCGACCGCTGCTGACGCCTGACCCCTGGTCGGGGATGTCTATCGGATTGTCGAACTGCCGCCCGACCAGCCGGGGGCACATCCGGCTGCGCACCGGACGGGCCGAGGATCATCCGGTGATCACGGCGAATGCCTATTCCACCAACAACGATGTCGAAGAGATGCTGGCGGCGGTGAAATTCCTGCGCAAGATCGCGGCTGCGCCTGCGCTTGCGCGGCTGATCAAGGAAGAACTGCGGCCGGGGTCGGAGGTGGTGACGGACGAACAGTTGATCGCCGATTTCCGCGCGCGGTCGGGGACGGTCTATCACCCAAGCTGCACCTGCCGGATGGGGCCGGATGCCGCGACGTCGGTCGTGGATGCGGGCCTGCGGGTGCATGGGGTCGGAGGCCTGCGGGTGATCGACGCCAGTGCCTTCCCGAACATCATCGCGGGGAACGGGCCGCCCCCGTCGGGGGCATCGAGCCCCCGCCAGCGGCATTGCCATCGCAGCTTGCGGCCGGTCGACTGGACCTTTGGCGCATCGACAGGTTTCCGCGTGGTGTTTGAGTATTTGTGAAAAGGGCAAATCAGCGGAGTTGCGCATTCTTTTCAAATACTCCCGAGGGTGAATTGGCCGGAACGGCCAAGAGCGGTCGCGGTCGCACCCTCGGTTCGCAAGCTAGGCTGGCTGGACCTTGCCGGACTATTCGCCGCGTGGGAACCGCTTCGACTCTTCCAGCACGTTCAAGTCCATATGGTTGCGCATGTAGCGTTCCGAGGCCGCGCGGAGCGGTTGGTGGTCCCACGGGAAATAGACACCGTTGCGCAGAGCCTGATACACCACCCAGCGGCGGGCCTGGCTTTCGCGGACCTGGGCGTCATAGGTGGCAAGGTCCCAGCGTTGGTCGGCGAGCGTGCGGAAGTGGGTCAGGATTTCGGCGACGCGGGGGTCCTGGGCGAGGTTCGTCGTCTCCAGGGGGTCGTTTGCCACGTCGAAAAGCTGCTCGGGGTCTACGGGGCAGCGGATGTATTTCCAGGCGCCTTCGCGCAGGCCGACCATCGGGGTGATCGTGCCTTCGGCGGCGTATTCCATCGCGACGGGCGGACGGGGGGCACCGTTTGCCACGGGGATCAGGTTGACGCCTTCGGTCCAGGGCGCGACCTCGTCCATCGAGATGCCGGCCAGCGCCGCAAGGGTGGGGGCGAGGTCGATGGACGAGACCGGGGTTTCGATGAGACCCGCAGGCATCTCGGGCGCCGCGATCATCAAGGGGACGCGGGCCGCGCCTTCAAAGAAGTTCATCTTGAACCAGAGGCCCTTTTCCCCAAGCATTTCGCCGTGGTCCGACAGGAAGACGACGTGGGCGTCCTGGCGGGTGGCCTTCAGCACCGCGAGGATCTCGCCGATCTTGTCGTCGATGTAGCTGATGTTGGCGAAATAGGCCTGCTTGGCGCGGCGGATGTGGCCCGGGGTGATTTCCATGCCCCGCCAGTCGCAGGCGTCCATCAGGCGCTGGGAGTGGGGGTCCATGTCCTCATAGGCGACGGGTTCGGGCGGCTCGCATTCGGGGGCGCCTTCGTAGAGGTCCCAGTATTTGCGGCGGGCGACGAAGGGGTCGTGCGGGTGGGTGAAGCTGACGGTCAGAGCCCAGGGACGAGGGTCTTGCCCGCGCGAGAGGTCGTAAATCTTCTGCACCGCCTGGAAGGCCACGTCGTCGTCGTATTCGTACTGGTTGGTGATCTCGGCCACGCCTGCGCCGGTGACCGAGCCGAGGTTGTGATACCACCAGTCGATCCGCTCACCCGGTTTGCGGTAGTCCGGGGTCCAGCCGAAATCGGCAGGGTAGATGTCGGTGGTCAGGCGTTCCTCGAAGCCATGGAGTTGGTCAGGGCCGACGAAGTGCATCTTGCCACTGAGGGCGGTCTGGTATCCCGCACGGCGGAGGTGGTGGGCGTAGGTCGGGATGTCCGAGGCGAATTCGGCGGCGTTGTCGTAGACACGGGTGCGGGAGGGCAACTGGCCGGACATGAAGCTGGCGCGGGCGGGCGCACAGAGGGGGGAGGCGGTGTAGCAGTTCTTGAACCGGGCCGATCGGGCGGCGAGGGCGCGCAGGTTCGGGGTGTGCAGGAAATCCGCCGGGCCGTCGGGGAAGAGCGTGCCGTTCAGCTGATCGACCATCAGGATCAAAAGGTTGGGCTTTGTCATCTGGTGGTCCTTCCCTGTATTCGAATGCCTGTCTAGCCGGTCGGGGGTTGCCGTCTGGCCCCCAACCGACCGGCACATGTCGAAAGCGTCACGCGGGCTGGGTGCCACCCGTCGCCTCGGTCACCTGGTCCGCCGCCGCCCGCACCAGCGCGCCGATGCGGGTCGCGTCGGAGAGCCCCATGCGGAAGGCCGGGCCCGAGACGGAGAGGCCCGCCACCGGCTCGCCATGCGCGTTGAAGATGGGTGCGGCGACGCAGCGCATCCCTTCGGCGCGTTCCTGGTCGTCTATCGAAAAGCCCCGGTCGCGGGTACGGGAGAGGTCGCGCATCAGGGCGCTATCGCTGGTCAGCGTCAGAGAGGTGAACTTTTCCAACCCTTTGCGGGCGAGGATTCCGCGGGTCTTTTCCTCGGGATACCAGGCCAGAAGCGCCTTGCCGATGCCGGAAGAATGCATCGGCGCGCGGGTGCCCGGCGGGAAGAAGGCGCGGATCGCTTCGTAGGTTTCGACTTGGGCCACGAAGAAGACCTCGTCCTTGACCTCGATCCCGAGGTTCGCGGTTTCCCCGGTTTCGCGCATCAGCGCGTCCATCGGCTGGCGGGCACGTTCCACCACCTTGGTGCGGCGCAGGAAGGCTGACCCAACGCGGAAGGCACCGGGGCCGATGTGCCAGAACTGGCCAGGTTCGTCGACCTCGACCATACCGTGTCCCTGCAGGGTGACCAGCGCGCGGAAAACGGTGGCGATCGCCTCGCCGGTGTCTTCGGCGATCTCCGACAGCGTGCGGCCGGGGTTCAGCGCGACATGGGTCAGGATGTCGAGGCCCCGGTCGAGCGCCTGGACGGTGTTCTGGTCGGTCTTGTCGTTGAACGCCTTCGGGCGGCCGCGGGGTTTCTGAGCCATGATCCGAATCTCCTACGAGGTGAAAAAGCGCAAGTTATTGACTGGACTGGGGAATAGCATGGGATTGCGACAATGAAAAATCTTTTCGAAAAAATTGCGCGACTTGGTCGAGGGGCGTAGCTTTTGTGGGCGATCTTTCAGGGAGTTGCCCGATGTCCATGCAGAACCCCGTGTTTATTCCGGGCCCGACGAATATCCCGGATTCGGTCCGCAAGGCCTGCGACATGGGCACTCTGGACCACCGCTCGCCCGCCTTTGCCCGGATGTTCAAGCCTGCGGTCGAAGGCGTGCGGCGGGTGCTGAAGATGAGTGACGGGGAGGTCATCGTGATCCCCTCGACCGGGACCGGCGGCTGGGAAGCAGCGGTGACGAACACGCTTTCCCCTGGCGACACAGTGCTGGCGGCCCGGTTTGGCATGTTCAGCCACCGCTGGATCGACCTTTGCCAGCGGCACGGGCTGAATGTCGAGATCATCGAGACGCCATGGGGTCAAGGTGCCCCGGTGTCGGCGATCGAGGCGGCTTTGCGCGCCGACCACGAGGGCAAGATCAAGGCGGTGCTCGCCACGCACAATGAAACGGCGACCGGCGTAAAGTCCGACATCGCGGGCATCCGCCGGGCGTTGGATGCGGCGGGTCATGGGGCGATGCTGTTCGTCGACGGGGTGTCGTCGATTGCGTCCATGCCGTTCGACTTTGCCGGTTGGGGTGTCGATATCGCGGTGGCAGGCAGCCAGAAGGGTTTCATGCTGCCTGCGGGTTTGGCGATCCTTGGAGTAAGCCCCAAAGCCATCGCGGCGATGGAGACGGCGGGTCTGCCGAGAACCTTCTTTGATTTCAATGACATGCTGTCGGCATATGCCCGAGGCGGCTATCCCTATACCCCGGCGGTCGGCCTGATCGCCGGTCTGGCGCATTCCATCGACCTTCTGGAATCCGAAGGGATGGACAACGTCTACACCCGTCACCAGCGTCTTGCCGAAGGCGTGCGTCGGGCGGTCTTTGCCTGGGGGATGACGCCTTTTGCTTCCACGGCTGACCTTTACTCCGACACTGTGACGGCGGTGAAAGTGCCCGAGGGCTGCGACGGCACGGCTCTCGTGCAACTGGCGGCCACAAAATACGGCATGGCTTTCGGCGTCGGGCTGGGGGAAGTGGCTGGAAAGGTATTCCGCATCGGGCATCTGGGGATGCTGACCGAAGCGATGGTCCTCTCGGGCCTGTGCGTGGCCGAGATGTGCATGGCTGATCTTGGCTGGCCGGTGAAGCTGGGGACAGGCGTTGCGGCGGCGCAGGAGTATTATCGGGGCACGGTGCCCGCGCTGGCACTGGCAGCGGAATAGACCATGAAGGACCTGACCCAGATGTTGATTCCGACTTATGAGGACGTGCTGGCAGCCCATGCCCGCATCACCCCCTATATCCACCGCACGCCTGTCCTGACTTCCAGCTATTTCAACAGCTTGACCGGGGCCGAGCTGTTCTTCAAATGCGAGAACTTCCAGAAGGCCGGGGCGTTCAAGGTGCGTGGCGCCTGCAATGCGGTCTTCGGCCTGTCGGATGAGATGGCTGCGAAGGGGGTCTGCACGCATTCCTCGGGCAACCATGCGCTTTCCCTGTCCTACGCGGCGGGTCGCCGGGGAATTCCCTGCAATGTCGTGATGCCCCGGACGGCCCCGCAGGCCAAGAAAGACGCCGTGCGTGGCTATGGCGGGGTGATCACCGAGTGCGAGCCCTCCACCTCCAGCCGCGAGGCGGTGTTTGCCGAAGTTCAGGCCCGCACTGGCGGCGAATTCGTGCACCCCTACAATGATCCCCGCGTGATCGCCGGGCAGGCCACCTGCTCGCGTGAGCTGCTGGAGCAGGTCGATGGGCTGGACGCAGTCATCGCCCCCATCGGCGGCGGCGGCATGATCTCGGGCACCTGCCTGACCGTGTCATCGACCGCCCCGGGCGTCGACGTCTATGCGGCCGAGCCGAAGAATGCCGATGACGCCTTCCGCAGTTTCAAAGCCGGTCGGATCATCGCCGACGACGCGCCAGAGACGGTTGCGGACGGGCTAAAGGTCCCGCT
Source organism: Paracoccaceae bacterium (assembly GCA_009773055.1). Lineage (GTDB taxonomy): Bacteria > Pseudomonadota > Alphaproteobacteria > Rhodobacterales > Rhodobacteraceae > Tabrizicola. The sequence goes on along the minus strand of WOUW01000007.1, from coordinate 54,163 downwards.
GAAGGACCTGACCTGGCACTTCGTGTCGCGCCACGTGACCGACATCTTCACCGCGACAGAAGATCAGATCGTCGAGGCGATGAAGCTGACCTGGAAACGGATGAAGATCGTGATGGAGCCGTCCTGCGCCGTCCCGCTGGCCTGCATGCTGGCGAACCCGGACGTCTTCCGGGGCCGCCGGGTCGGAGTGATCATCACTGGCGGAAATGTGGATCTTGATACGCTACCCTGGATGAAAGGATGAACACGATGAACAAACATACGGATTTCCAGGGGCTTGAGGTGGGCTACGACATTCCGGCCCTGCCGGGGATGGATGAGGCCGACATCCAGACGCCCTGTCTGGTTCTGGACCTTGACGCGCTGGAGCGGAACATCGTCAAGATGGGCGACTATGCGAAGGCGCACGGGATGCGGCACCGGGTGCATGGCAAGATGCACAAGTCGGTCGACGTGGCCAAGCTGCAGGAACGTCTGGGCGGGTCGGTCGGGGTCTGCTGCCAGAAGGTCAGCGAGGCCGAGGTCTTTGCCCGCGGCGGGATCAAGGATGTTCTGGTCAGCAATCAGGTGCGCGACCCGGTGAAGATCGACCGGCTGGCACGGATGCCGAAGCTTGGCGCGCGGACCATTGTCTGCGTCGACATGCTGGACAATGTGGCCGACCTGTCCGCTGCGGCGGTCAAGCACGGCACGGAGATCGAGTGCCTGGTGGAAATCGACTGTGGCGCCGGACGCTGCGGGGTGAAGACCACGCCAGAAGTGGTGGCACTGGCCAAGGCCATCGAGACAGCCCCGGGGCTGAAGTTTGCCGGCATCCAGGCCTATCAGGGCGCGATGCAGCACATGGACAGCTATGCCGACCGCAAGGCAAAGATCGACCTGGCCGTCGCCCAGGTGAAAGACGCGGTCGATGCGCTGAAGGCCGAGGGCATCGCTTGCGACATCGTTGGCGGCGGGGGCACGGGGAGCTACTATTTCGAAAGCACTTCAGGGGTTTACAACGAGTTGCAATGCGGCAGCTACGCCTTCATGGATGCGGATTACGGCCGCATCCTGGACAAGGACGGCAAGCGGATCGACCAGGGTGAATGGGAAAACGCGCTGTTCATCCTGACCTCGGTGATGAGCCACGCCAAGCCCGACAAGGCCATCGTGGACGCGGGCCTCAAGGCGCAGTCGGTGGACAGCGGGTTGCCGGTGGTTTTTGGGCGCACGGATGTGAAATACGTCAAGTGCTCGGACGAACACGGCGTTGTCGAGGACCCGCATGGCGTGCTGAAAGTCAACGACAAGCTGCGGCTGGTCCCCGGCCACTGCGACCCGACCTGCAACGTGCATGATTGGTATGTCGGCGTCAGGGGCGGGAGGGTCGAGGTCGTCTGGCCGGTCTCGGCGCGCGGCAAGGCCTACTGACCTGCGGGCGTGGCACCGGCCCGACGGTTGGTGACTCCGGCCGGAGCATTCTTGAAATGAGCAAATCGGGGACCGGGTCCCTGGGAAGGCCGAAATGCTGATCGTTCCCGAGGCGATGATCGCTTCGCTTGTGACCCCCGAGGATGCGTTCGACGCTGTAAAGGCGTCTTTCGCGGCCATGGCCCGGGGCGATGCCTACAACTTCCCCGTCGTGCGCGAGGCGTTGGGAGAGGGTCGGCAATATGGCTTCAAGTCCGGGCTGGACCGGGCTGGCGCTCAGTTGGGGGTGAAGGCCGGGGGCTATTTTCCGGGCAATGCCGCGAAGGGGCTGATCAACCATCAGTCTTCGGTCTTCCTGTTCGATCCCGAGACCGGACGTCCGGTGGCGATGGTGGGCGGAAACCTTCTTACCGCGCTGCGGACGGCGGCGGCGTCGGCGATTGCCATCGACCGGTTGGCGCGACCGGAGGCCGAGGTGCTGGGGATTGTCGGCGCAGGGCATCAGGCCGGGTTTCAGCTGCGCGCGGCAGCGCGGGTCCGCCGGTTTCGCCGGGTGATCGCTTGGAACCTGCATCCGGAGATGTTGCCAAAGCTGGGAGCGGTCGCCGCAGAGCTTGGTCTGCCATTCGAAGCAGTGCCGCTGGAGCGGATGCGCGAGGCCGACGTGATCGTGACCATCACGTCGTCACCTGCGGCAAGTCTGATGGCGGCGCACGTCGCGCCGGGAACGCATCTGTCGTGCATGGGGACCGACACCCGGGGCAAGCAGGAGGTGGAACCCGCGCTCGTTGCCTCGGCGTCGGTCTTCACGGACGAGGTGGCGCAGTCGGTCTCGATCGGCGAAGCGCAGCATGCGGTGGGCGCGGGTCTCTTGGACGCAAGCGCAATTGTGCCTTTGGGCGATGTCTTGATCGGCAGGCATCCGGGGCGCGGCAACGCGGAGGAGATCACGCTGTATGACGGGACCGGCGTTGGCTTGCAGGATCTGGCGGTCGCGGCGGTCGCCGTCGCCCGGGCGCGTGAGCGGGGATTGGGGATCGATGTCGGGGTCTGAGGCTGCGTCTGATGGCAGCAAGAAGCGGTCGGTCTGGGCTTCCGCTGCGGACTTCGGGCTTGTCAGGTCGCTCGCGGGAGGGCATTTGCTGGGGCATGACCGACCTTTCCCATCTGGCCATGGCGGGCACGACATTCGCGATACGGGTTACGCCCAATGCGCGGCGGGCGGGGGTTGAGGTGGTGGACGGCGTCATCCGGATCGCCGTGACTGAAACGCCCGAAGCTGGACGCGCGACGGAGGCGGCCCGGGCAAGTCTGGCCAAGGCGCTGGGTGTGGCAAAGACCCGGCTGAGCCTCGTGCGAGGGGCGACGTCGCGCGACAAGTTGTTTCGGCTGGACCAGGTGGGATGAAGACGGTCCAGAACTTGCGGCTGGTATTGGCAAAACGTCCAAGGCCGTCCGTCCGAGCGCAGTCGCTGGCCGGGATATCCCGTGGGCAGAAGCCGGTCTGGCCCGCTTGGTCTGAAGGCAAAGGTTTACCGCGCCCGGACGCCGATGCGCAGAGCCTGGGCCCTGGTTTCGCGATGCGCGGAAAGCCAGGTGGCAAGGTCTTCCACGGGCATGGGTTTGGCGATGACGAAGCCCTGAACATGTCCACACCCAAGCTGCGCGAGAAGCGCGTGTTCTCCCGGCGTCTCGACTCCTTCGGCCAGCGTTTCCAGGCCAAGACGTTCGGCCAGCGACAGGATCGCGGTCACCAGATTCTGCTGGTCGCGGTTCTGATCGACATCGCGGATGAAGCTGCGGTCGATTTTCAGCCGGTTCAGCGCAAAGCGGCGGATCGCAGTGATCGAGGCATGGCCGGTGCCGAAGTCATCAAGGTCGACAGCGCAGCCCATCGCGGCGATCCGGCCGATGTTCGAGGCGATGATATCCTCACCGTCGCCCGCAACCACCGATTCCAGCACTTCCACCGTCAACCGCGAAGGCGCGAGGCCGAAGCGGTCGAGCGTCCAGCCCAACCGTTCGGGCAACTGTGGGTCGCGCAGTTCCTGGGCCGAGAAATTGACGGCCACGGTCGGGATGCGCTGGCCCTTGCGGTCGAATTCAGCCAGGGCGGCAAGCGACTGGGTCAGCATGGTCTGGCCCAGAAGATCCATCAGGTCAGAGCCTTCGAGAGCGGGCAGGAAGACGCCGGGTGCAAGACATCCCCGGTCGGGATGATGCCACCGCACCAGCGCTTCGACCCCCGTCACCTCACCGCTGTCGGTCGAGACCTGCGGCTGGAACCAGGCCCGCACTTCGCCCCGGTCAACGGCAGCGGCAAAACCTGCCCGCAGCGCGTCCCGGTCGGCCCGGGCGCGGGCGAGATCGGCGGAATAGCCGCGGATGGCGCCGGGGCGGCACCCCGTGGCTTCGTCCCCTGCGACTTGAGCGGCATCGAGCAACGCGCGGCCAGAAGGCTGCGCCAGCTGCTGCGCATGGCAGAATCCGACGGAACAGGTGACCTGCACCAGACCCGTGGCCAGCATGACGGGCTGTTGTGCCACAAGCTGCAAACGGGCGGCGATCCGCACCATGATTTCCAGGTCCAGCCGGGGCGAGGGGCCAAGCGCCACGGCGAGGCTGCCATCTTCCAGCGCGTAGAGAAGATCACCCGGTCGCAATGCGCCGCGCAGGCGGGCGACGCAGGTGGAAAGCACCTCGCTTTGGCGAGCACGGCCCAAGCGGTCGCAAAGCTGGGCCGCGTCGTCGAACTGAATAACGAAGCACCCGGTCGCGCCACCCTTTGCCTTTACCTCGGCCAGCGTTGCATCCAGCCGCGCGATCACCTGGTCGGACATTGCCCCGAGGGTGGCGGGCGATGTGTGCTGCCCAAGCGCCAACACCATGACCGGCAAAGCGACCGCGAAGGCGGCAAGCGCGGTTTCACCCCCGGCCCAGAAGGCGACAAGTGCCACGAGCGGGGCAAGCGCAAGAAAATGCCAGGGATGGTACGCCAGCCGTTGCAGCGCGAAAGTCATGCGAGGTGCCCCCGTTCTGGCGGGCAAATCACCCGCGGATCAGAGGTCAGGCTAGGCGGATGTTCCTGATCAGTTCCTTAACGCTCTGCCGAAAGTTGCGTAGAATTTTCGCCATCTGCCAGAGCGGACGTGAGCGACGCAAAGTCAAACAGCGCCGGGTCGGCCAGGTGTGAGGGGCGCACGTTCATCAGCGAGCGGAACATCACCTGCCTGCGTCCCGGCGTGCGCGCCTCCCATTCGTCCAGAAGCTTCTTGACCTGGGCGCGCTGGAGCCCTTCCTGGCTGCCGCAAAGGTCGCAGGGGATGATGGGATAGCCCATCGCTCCAGCGAACCTGCCGCAGTCTTCTTCCGAGACGAAGGCCAAGGGGCGGGCGACGAACAGATCGCCGTCCTCGTTCAACAGGCGCGGCGGCATCGAAGCTAGGCGTCCACCGTGGAAGAGGTTCATGAAGAAGGTTTCCAGAATGTCGTCGCGGTGGTGGCCCAGCACCACGGTCGAACAGCCTTCCTCGCGCGCGATGCGGTAGAGGTTCCCCCGACGCAGGCGGGAGCAGAGCGAACACATCGTTCCCCCGGGTTTGATCTTGTCGATCACCACGGAATAGGTGTCCTGATAGTCGATCCGGTGCGGGACACCCATACGGGTCAGGAATTCCGGCAGGACGGTGGCGGGAAAGCCGGGCTGGCCCTGGTCGAGGTTGCAGGCCAGAAGGTCCACGGGCAGAAGGCCGCGCCATTTCAGCTCATGCAGGATCGCCAGCAGCGTATAGCTGTCCTTGCCGCCCGACAGGCACACCAGCCAGCGGTCGCCCGCTCGCGCCATCCCATAGGTGTCGATCGCTTCGCGCACCTGTTGCACCAGGCGTTTGCGGAGCTTGCGAAACTCCAGTCCCTTGGGGGCGCCGTGGAACAGGGGGTGGATGTCGTCGGTGTCGTCAAGCATTGGGTGTCACCTTGAGGCAGCCCATGCCGATTGCCATAACGGCCGGGCTTTGTCATCGTCAAACCGGCAAAAACGGGAGAGGCACGGGGTGGCGACACCGGAAGAAAGAGCCGACGCTGCGGCGCGGGCGGCCACGTCGGGCCCGGGCCTTGCGGCGGGAGGCATGGGACTTTTGTTCTTCGCCTTCGGGATCGCGGCAGGCGTGCTGGGGGCCTATGTGGCGGTCGGCTTTCTGGCGGACAGCGCCGGGCTGATCCTGTCTGTATTCCTGTCGGCGCTGCTGGTGGTGCTGATTCTGGGCGTCCTGATCTTCGCGTTGCGCAAGACGCTGCTTCGCAGGCTTTTCGGCCATGCCGACGTCGCGCTGGAGCAGATTGCCGACCCGCTGGCCCGGATTGCTGACCGTGCCTTTGATCGCGATCCGGTCGGCGCAACTTCGGCGGCGCGCGATCTGGTGGCGATGGTGCTGGCCCGCTATGCCTGGATCAGCACGCGGCGCTGGATCATTGCCTCGCTGACGGCCCTGATTGCCGCGATGGCGGCGCTGGCCGGAACAGCGCTGCTTTTCAAGCAGAACCAGCTGATCGCAGTTCAGACCGACCTTTTGCGCGAACAGAACACGCGCATCCAGGAGCAGACGCAACTGATCCAGACTGACGTGCAGCTGGCCGAGGCGGCGCGGAATGCGGCGCTTGCCGTCGAGATCACCGATATCGCTGCGGAACTGGGCCGGGTGGTCGACCGAGTGAACGGGGGCGGTGCGGTCAATCCGGTGAATGTCCTTGATCCCGTGGCCGATCTGGACCGCAGTCTGGTCTTGCGGATCACTTCGATTTCAAGGGCGCTGCTGCCCTACCGCTTTCTTGATACCGGCCTGCGTTCCGAGGACATGACTGACGGGCTGCGCGTGGCGCTGATGCGGCGCCGTGAGGCGCTGGGCGACCGCTATGACAAGTCTGCAGCGTATTTTGGTTGGGAGGAGCGGACGGACGCCACAGCACTGACCGACCGACCCGCGAGCCCGGAACGCGGGCAGTTGTTGCGGGTGCTGGTTTCCAGCGGGGTCAGGAACCTGGAGCTACTGACCTTTGCCGGTCTGGACCTTGATTTCGCGATGCTGCGGGCGAGCGACCTCAACCTTGTCACGGCCCAGCAGGCGCGGCTGGCTTATGCCGACTTTTCAGGGAGTTACATCGTCGAGTGCGACTTCGGGACGGCGATCCTGGACAACAGTCGGTTTCGATTGGCCAACATCTCGCGCACCCGCTTTGCTGCGCTGGGGCCGGACCAGGTCCGTCCGCCGCTGCCCGCACAGGACGGGCTGACGCTGACGCGGATGTATGGCGCGGACTTTCAGCGCGCCACGATCATCGACAGTGACTTCTCCGGTGCCGCACTGACCGCAGCGAACTTTGATGGCGCTTTGCTGGACGGGGCCGATTTCAGCAATGCTGACCTGTCGGCGGCAACTTTGCGCGGCGCGGTGATCCTTGCGGCGGATTTCGGCGGCACCTTCCTGAAACGGGCTGATTTTGATGGGGCGGTCGTCTTCGGCGATGATTTCCTGACGCAACTGGCCACGGCTGCTGCGCCCGACAGTTTTGATGCCGCGCTTTACCGGCTGGACCCGGTCGAGCTTCGATCGCTTGATGAAATCATGGTGGTGAACAACCACATCACCCGGGAAGATCTGGCCAGCCGCACAACAGGAGCCAAAGCGTTCCGCGTCACCCGGACCGGCGATTTCGCACCCTAGACGTGCTGCGCGCCGTTGACCTCGATCTCGGCGCCCGAGATGTAGCTGGATTGGTCCGAGCAGAGGAACCAGATCGCGTCGGCGACTTCCTTCGGCTGGCCAAGGCGGCGCATCGGCAGCTGCTCGACGATCTTGTCGGTGCCGGGCGACAGGATCGCCGTCTCGACCTCTCCGGGGGCGATGGCGTTGACGCGAACGCCCAAGGGTCCGAAATCATGGGCCATTTCCCGCGTCAGCGCCGCGAGCGCGGCCTTCGACGTGGCATAGGCCGCCCCTGCGAACGGGTGGACGCGGACCCCGGCGATGGAGGTGACGTTGACGATGGAGCCCCTGGTGGCCGTCAACTCGTCCTTCAGGCCGCGCGCAAGGATGACGGGGGCGAAGAAGTTGACGTGGAAGACATGGCCCCAGGTCCGAAGGTCGGTGGTCATGGTATTCAAGCGCGCGCCACCGGGGCCCTTGGGACTGATCCCGGCGTTGTTTACCAGCGCATGAATGCGTCCGCCGACCTTGCTCTTGATCGTCTCGATGGCCGCGATGGTCTTGTTGGGGTCGGCGAGGTCGATCTCGATATGGTTTTCCTCGCCCCCCGGCCAGGGGCAGCGCGGGTCGAAGGGTTGGCGCGAGCAGGTCAGGACGCGCCAGCCCTCGGCAGAAAAGCGCTTGACGGTGGCATGTCCGATGCCGCGGCTGGCCCCGGTCAGGACAAGGGTCTTCTGTTCGGACATCGGCGGTCTCCTTTGGCGTGACAAGCTACGCTTGCCGATGGGGAACGCAAGGCTTGGCAGGGGGGTGGAAAAGCCGTATGCGGCCCGTCAAGATGGAGGTCCCGATGAAGAAGCAGACCCTGACCATGCAAGATGCCATCACCACCGCAAAGATGTTGTCCGAGGCGCTGCCCTACCTTCAGCGCTTTGAAGGCGCGGTGGTCGTGGTGAAGTTCGGCGGCAACGCGATGGGCGACGATGCGGCGATGGCGGAATTCGCCCGCGATATCGTGTTGATGAAGCAGGTCGGCGTGCATCCGGTGGTGGTCCACGGCGGCGGGCCGATGATCAACGAGATGCTTGAAAAGCTTGGGATCAAATCCGAATTCGTCCGGGGCAAGCGGGTGACGGACAAGGCCACCGTTCAAGTGGTCGAGATGATCCTGTCAGGCCTTGTGAACAAGCGGATCGTGCAGGCGATCATGGATGCGGGCGGGCGCGCGGTGGGCATTTCCGGCAAGGACGACGATCTGATGGTCTGCGAGGCCGATGACCCCGAACTGGGGTTTGTCGGACGCCCGGTCGAGATGAATGTCCAGGTGCTGCGCGACCTTTACAATGCCGGGATCATCCCGGTGGTGGCCCCGGTCGCCACGGGGATGAAGGACAACGAGACCTTCAACGTGAACGGCGACACGGCGGCAGGGGCGATTGCCGGGGCCTTGCAGGCGGACCGGCTTTTGCTGCTGACCGATGTGCCGGGGGTGAAAGATGCCAGTGGCCAGGTGATGACCCAGATCACGCCCGAGGAAATTCGCGAAATGACCGCTGAGGGGGTGATCTCGGGCGGGATGATTCCGAAGACCGAGACCGCGCTGATGGCCATCGAACAGGGGACACGGGCAGTCACGATCATGGACGGCAAGGTGCCGAACGCTTGCCTGCTGGAACTGTTCACCGACCATGGTGCGGGCAGCCAGATCCGTTCGACCGAACCGCGGGTGAAGCCGCATGTCCGGCGCTGAGCGGCGAAGATCACCGGTCCGTGTAGTAACCGGCTGAAACGGCTAAATATGTTGCGTTTTCCATCGTGGAACACGCCAGACCCGTTAACCTCCGTCAGCGAATCGGGTGTAGGGTCAAGGCATGGAAAGCGAACTTCTCTGGCGCGGCGGTGTGTTCCTTGGCCTCTTTGCCCTTTTCTCGGGGCTGGAGGCGCTGGTGCCGCGTCGCGCGCGCAGCCTGACGCGGACGCGGCGCTGGCCGACCAATCTGGCAATGACTGTGCTGAACACGCTGGCACTGCGGGGGCTGGCGATCCTGCTGCCGCTTCTGGCCATCGGGGCGGCGCTGGACGCCGGGGCCCAGGGCTGGGGGCTGTTCAACCAGTTGGACTGGCCTGCCTCGGTGGAGCTTCTGCTTGCCGTCCTGATCCTTGACCTTGCGATCTGGGCGCAGCACCTGATCACGCACAAGGTGCCGCTGTTCTGGCGGTTTCACCGGGTCCACCATGCCGACCGCGACATGGACGTGACGACGGGCTTCCGGTTTCATCCGGTGGAGATCCTGGCGTCGATGATCCTGAAGATCGGGCTGGTCTACGCTCTGGGTCCGTCTGCGCTGGCAGTGCTGGTGTTCGAGATCCTGTTGAGCGGCACGGCCCTGTTCAACCATGCCAACATCGCGTTGCCTGTCCGCCTGGACCGGTTGGTCCGGCTGGTTCTGGTCACGCCCGACATGCACCGGGTGCATCATTCGATCCACCGGGCCGAGCATGACAGCAATTACGGCTTCTGCCTGTCGGTTTGGGACCGGCTTTTCCGCACTCATGTGCCACAACCAAAGCAGGGGCACGAGGCGATGACCGTGGGGCTGGAATGGCAGGACGAAAGACCGGCGAGGCTGGGATGGGCACTGGGGCTGCCCTTCCGGCGCTAGAGGCACGGCTGGCCGAAGCGCGGCTTGAAGTTCTGGGCGGCTTCGTCGTGCGTCCGGGCGAAGCGGGCTTTCCGGCGGGGGCGCGAACGATGCTGATGCTGGGGCCGAAGGAGCCGGGCTTCTGGGCGCATCTGCAGACGCAGCCGGAATGGGATGGGCCGGACCCGGTGGACCGCTGGTCGCGACGGGTGATCGGGCGTATTGCCTGCGATCTGGGGGCCAAGGCGCTGTTCCCGTTCGGGGGACCGCCGTACCATCCGTTCTACAAATGGGCGCTACGGACCGGGCGGGTCTGGGACAGCCCGGTGCGGCTTCTGGTGCATGCGGGGCAGGGGCTGATGGTCAGCTTTCGCGGCGCTTTGGCGCTGAAGGAAGTCGTCGAGATGCCGCCCCCGGGGACCCGGCCCTGCGACGCTTGCCCGGCCCCCTGCCTGACGGCCTGCCCCGCGGCAGCGCTGACCGGGGAGCGGTATGACGTGCCCGCCTGCCATGCGTTCCTGGACCTGCCCGAGGGGGCGGACTGCCTGTCTGGAGGCTGCCTTGTGCGCCGCGCTTGCCCGGTATCGCAAAGCTATGCAAGACTGCCCGAACAGTCGGCCTATCACATGGGGCAATTCCACAGATGAAGCGGTTGATCCTGACGCGGCACGCGAAATCCTCATGGGACGATCCCTTGACCCCGGACCATGACCGGCCGCTGAACGAGCGCGGCAAGGCGGCGGCGGCGGACCTGGGGCAATGGCTTGCCAGCCGGGACTATGTGCCCAGCGAGGTGCTGTGTTCTGATGCGGTGCGGACCCGAAAGACCTTTTCGGGGATCGCGCCGGCGCTGCCGGGGGCACCCGTTCTTGAGCTGAAACCGGCGCTGTATCACGCGGGCCCGGATGTGATGATGGCGGTCCTGCGCCACGCCAAGGCGGACGTGGTGATGATGATCGGCCACAACCCGGGGATTGCAGAATTTGCAACCCGTCTGGTGGCGCATCCACCCGCGAACCCCGAGTTCGGGCGGTATCCTACGGGGGCGACGCTGGTTGTGGATTTCGATGTCGCGGACTGGGGCGACGTCACCTTCGGGTCGGGGGTGACGGTCGACTTCACCATCCCGCGCGAGATCGTCGTCTGAGCGCCGCCCGCGCGCGGGCAGGGTTTCCATATAAGTGAAATCAATGGGTTAGCTGGCCGCGTTCGCGTGGGCTTAACCATGTTGCGCAGCGCCTCCATCGGCGGGGGAGCCGTCTCGGGGGCCATCCGCTGCGGCGGAAAAACGCGCCACTGGCGCCTTCCCTAGTCCGGCTTGCACCCCGCTTGACCGCGCTGCTGCCGAAAATGCGGCGGGCGTGGTGCTGGTGGACAGGGTGTCGCCTCCGGCGGGAGTATTTGGGAAATGAGCAAGCCATGGTCGCGCGGGAGCGGGGCGCTATCTGCTGCCTCTGGCTTGGAGGGAACATGCGGGCATTGGTTGTGGGGGCGTCGGGCGGGATCGGCTCGGCGCTGGTGAACGCCTTGGCGGATCGCGGCGAGGTCGTGGGGGTGTCGCGGTCGGGCAACGGTATGGACGTGACGGATGAAGCGTCGGTCGCGGCGGCGCTGGGCGCGCTGGAGGGGCCGTTCGATCTGGTGGTCGTGGCGACCGGGGCGCTGGTCCTGGGGGGCGTCGGGCCGGAGAAGACGTTGCGCGCGGTAACGTCGGAGGGGCTGGCCGCGCAGTTTGCGGTGAATGCGATTGGCCCCGCGCTGGTGATGAAGCATGCGCTAAGGTTGCTGCCGCGTGACCGGGTGTCGCGGCTGGCGGTCTTGTCGGCGCGGGTGGGGTCGATCGGGGACAATGCGCTTGGCGGCTGGTATGGCTATCGGGCGGCAAAGGCAGCACTGAACCAGTTGGTGCGGACGGCGTCCATCGAGGCTGCGCGGACGCATCCGCAGTCGGTGTTCGTGGCGCTGCATCCGGGGACGGTGGAGACGGGGCTGGCCCCGGCGCAGCGGACGGGGCATCCGGCGGTGTCACCGGCGGCGGCGGCGGGGAACCTGCTTTCGGTGCTGGAGGGGCTTGGGCCGGAAGCCTCGGGCGGATTCTACGACTGGAAGGGCGAGGTCGTGCCGTGGTGAGGCTTGTCCTTGTGCTGGGAGACCAGTTGACGCCCGACGTGGCGGCGCTGAAGGCCGGTGACAAAGCGCGGGACGTGGTGGTGATGGCGGAGGTGATGGGGGAGGGAACATCCGTCCCGCATCATCCGCAGAAGATCGCGCTGATCCTGGCGGCGATGCGGAAGTTCGCGGCGGGGTTGGAGGCCGACGGCTGGCGGGTTGCCTATTCGCGACTGGATGACGCGGAGAATTCGCAAACCTTGTCTGGTGAGCTTTTGCGGCGGGCTTCTGCATTCGGGGCGACGGAGGTTCTGGCGACGAAGCCGGGGGAGTGGCGGGTGCTTGCCGATCTGGAAGCGCTGCCGGTGCCGGTGCGGGTCTTGGCGGACGACCGCTTTCTGTGTTCCGAAGCCGAGTTCGCAACCTGGGCGGAGGGGCGCAAGCAGCTGCGGATGGAGTGGTTCTACCGCGAGATGCGACGGAAGACCGGGTTGCTGATGGAGGGGGACCAGCCCGTCGGCGGTCAGTGGAATTTTGACCACGACAACCGGAAACCGGCGAAGGCCGATCTCTTGCGGCCCAAGCCCCGGGACTTTGCGCCGGATGCAGTGGTGGAAGGGGTGTTGGGGCTGGTGGAAGCCCGGTTTTCGCATTTCGGGCGGCTCAGGCCGTTTCGCTGGGCGACGGACCGGGCGGGGGCCTTGGCGGCGCTGGCCGAGTTCGTGGCGGAGCGGCTGCCCCGGTTCGGGGAGGAACAGGATGCGCTGCTGGAGGGGGAGGCGTACCTCAGCCACGCGGTGATCTCGCCCTATCTGAACCTAGGACTGCTGGGACCGCTGGAGGTATGTCGGGCGGTGGAAGCCGCGTGGCAGGCGGGGCGGGTGCCGATTGCTGCGGCAGAGGGGTTCATCCGGCAGGTGATCGGCTGGCGGGAGTATGTGCGGGGGATCTGGGCGCTGACCGGTCCGGAATACCTGGTGCGGAATGCCTTGGGGCACTCACGGGCTTTGCCGGGGGTGTATTGGGGCGGCGAGACGGGGATGGCCTGCATGAAGGCCGCCGTTGGGCAGACGCAGGACCTTGGCTATGCCCACCACATCCAGCGGCTGATGGTGACGGGGAATTTTGCACTTCTGGCGGGGGTCGATCCAGCCAAGGTGCATGAGTGGTACCTGTCGGTCTATGTCGATGCCTTCGAGTGGGTGGAGGCGCCGAATACGCTGGGGATGAGCCAGTTCGCCGATGGCGGGATGCTGGGATCGAAGCCCTATGTGTCGTCGGGGGCCTATATCGACCGGATGTCGGACCACTGCGGGGGGTGCCGGTACCTTGTGAAGGAGAAGGTCGGGGAGCGGGCTTGTCCGTTCAATCTTCTCTACTGGCACTTCCTCGTGCGGCACCGGGAGCGGTTCCGCAGCAATCCCCGGATGGGGCAGATGTACCGGGTCTGGGATGGGATGGAGGCCGGGCGCCGCGAGGCGGTGCTGGCGGGGGCGCAAGCGGTGCTTGCCCGGCTGGAGGCGGGCGAGGTGGTGTGAGCGCCACGCGTGGACAGGGTTTCTGCTAGATATGTTTCAATGGGTTGGCAGTGTGAGTTAACGGTTTCGCAAGGATTTGTGGCGGTGATTGGGTAAGGGTGCACCCGGCGGGAGTATTCGGAGAAATGAAGCCGGCGCCAGGCCCCCCGCCGTGAGTCAGGGCCGAAAGGCGTCAGGAAACGGCGCGCGCCACCTGCAGACGCGCCAGCCAGGTCAGCCTGCGGGTCCAACCCGTTGTCAGGCGAAGAACCCCGGCCCTGCGCGCCTGAGAAGCTCTTCGGCCAGAGCGCGGCCGAGGTCGGTGCCGTTGCTGACGGGGCCGCGGCGGTCGCCGGTGATGGCGGCCGAGCCGTCGGGGCGAAGAATCTCGCCCCGGAGCCAGAGGTCGGGACCGTCGAGCACCGCAAGGCCTGCGATGGGTGTTTCGCAAGAGCCGTCGAGGGTTGCGAGAAAGCTGCGCTCGGCTGCAAGGCGGAGACCGGTCGCGGTGTCGTGGATGTGGGCGAGGAAGTCCGCGACGCGGGTGTCCGCTTCGCGACGCTCGATCCCGATGGCCCCTTGGGCCACTGCTGGAAGCATCTCCTCGGGCGCGATGGCCGCGCGGGCGACGTGGGTCATGCCCAGACGGGTCAGTCCCGCCATGGCGAGGAAGGTGGCGTGGGCGACGCCTTCGTCTAGTTTGCGCATCCGGGTCTGGACGTTGCCGCGAAACTCGACCAGCTGCAGGTCAGGCCGGCGCAGCGCCAGTTGTGCCCGACGCCGGAGCGAGGAGGAGCCGACCGTGGCCCCCTGCGGCAGGTCGGCGATCGACGAAAAGCGGGGCGAAACGAAGGCGTCGCGCACATCGGCGCGGGGCAGGTAGCAGTCGAGGATCAGGCCGTCGGGCTGCTGGGTCGGCATGTCCTTCATCGAGTGGACGGCGATGTCGATGCTTGCGTCGAGAAGCGCCTCTTCGATCTCGCGGGTGAAAAGACCCTTGCCGCCGATGTCGCGCAGGGCCTTGTCCTGGATCTGGTCGCCGGTGACCTTGATCACCACGATGTCGAAGGCGGGTTCGGGCAGGGCAAGGGCGGCCATCAGGCAACGCCGCACCTCATGCGCCTGCCAGAGCGCAAGCGGCGAACCACGGGTTCCGATCTTGAGGGGGCGGGCGGGGGTGGGCAGATCATCGCTCATGCGGCAAGGCTTAGCGCTGTCAGGCGGGACTGACAACTCTTGACATCCTTGGCCCCGCAGCCGACCCATGGACGCGATAGAAAGGGCCCCGGAATGACCAAGACGATCCTGCGCGCGCTGAAGGGTGAGGCGCTGCCAACCCCGCCGATCTGGATGATGCGACAAGCGGGCCGCTACCTGCCGGAATACCGCGAGACGCGGGCGAAGGCGGGGGATTTCCTGAGTTTGTGCTACAATCCGGACCTTGCCGCCGAAGTCACGCTGCAACCGATCCGCCGCTATGGCTTTGACGCAGCGATCCTCTTTGCCGATATCCTGCTGCTGCCGCAAGCGCTGGGGCCGAAGCTTTGGTTCGAGACCGGCGAAGGTCCGCGGATGGAGACGACGGACACGCCCGGGCAGGTCGCGAACCTGAAGCCCACCGAGGCGATCCACGAGACATTGGCCCCGGTCTATGAGACCGTGCGCATCCTGGCGAAAGAGCTGCCGAAGGAGACGACGCTGATCGGCTTTGCGGGCGCGCCCTGGACGGTGGCGACCTACATGATCGCGGGGAAGGGCTCGAAGGATCAGGCGGCGGCGCATGCGCTGAAGGCCGGTGACCGGGCGACCTTCAAGGCGCTCATAGACCGGATCACCGAAGCCACGGTGGAGTATCTTTCGGCCCAGATCGAGGCGGGGGCCGAGGTGGTGAAGCTGTTCGACAGCTGGGCCGGGTCCTTGAAAGGCCAGGACTTCCGCGATTTTGCCGAAGCTCCGACCGCGAAGATCATCGCGGCGCTGAAGGCGCGGCATCCGGGTATCCCGGTCATCGCTTTCCCGCGCGAGGCGGGGCAGGGCTATATCGGCTTTGCGCATCGGACCGGGGCGGATTGCGTGGCAATCGACAATTCGGTCAGCCCGGAATGGGCGGCGGCGAATGTGCAGATCGACGGTCCGGTGCAGGGCAACCTTGCGCCCGAGCATATGGTGACGGGCGGTCAGGCCTTGATCGCAGCGACGCAGCATGTGGTGAAAGCGTTTTCCAAGGGGCCGCATATCTTCAACCTGGGCCACGGCATCACCCCGGACGCGCACCCGGACAACGTGCAGCTGATGATCGACACGGTGCGCGGGACCTGAAGATCCGGGGCAGGGGAGCGCAATGGCAGGTTTTGGCTGGGTTCTTGCGACGCTGATCGCGGCCGCCGCCCAGACGGCCCGCAACGCCACCCAGGCCAGCCTGACGCGCGCCATCGGCACCATCGGGGCCACACATGTGCGGTTTCTTTTCGGGCTGCCGTTTGCACTGGTCTTCCTTGCCCTTGTCGCAAGCCTGCACGGCCAGCCGGTGCCGGCAATTACCCTGAAAGCGTTTGGCTTTACCGTGTTGGGAGCGATGTCACAGATCGCGGCAACCGCGCTTATGCTGTTCCTGATGAAATCGCAGTCCTTTGCGGTGACCACGGCCTGGCTCAAGACAGAACCCGTCCTTGTCGCCCTGACCGCTGCCGCCGTGCTGGGCGACCCGCTGAGCTTGCCGATGCTGCTGGCGATTGCGACTGCAACGGCGGGGGTTGTCCTGATGTCGCTGAAACCGGGCACCTCAGCCGCGATGTGGCGAGATGGCGGCCCGGCGCTGACCGGGCTTCTGGCCGGGGCGCTGTTCGGTCTGTCCGCCATCGGCTTTCGCGGGGCCATCGTTGCCCTGCCCACAGGCGACTTTCTGATCCGCGCCACCACAATCCTTGCGCTTGGTCTGACGCTGCAGGCTTTGACCCTGGGTGTCTGGCTGCTGGCCTTTGATCGGGGGGCCCTTGTCGCCTCGCTTCGCGCCTGGAGACCCTCGCTTGCCGCTGGGTTTCTTGGGGCCTTCGCCTCGCAGTTCTGGTTCATCGGCTTTTCACTGACCTCTGCCGCCAATGTCCGCACTCTGGCGCTGATTGAGGTGATCTTCGCGCAAGGCGTATCGCGTTTGCTGTTCCGGCAGAACGTCAGTGCCCGCCAGGTGCTTGGCATGGCGATCATTGTCCTTGGCGTCGGCCTTCTGCTGCGCAGTCAGCCGTAGAGCCTGTCCGACGCAGACAGAAGCGTCAGACAGGCTCTAGTTTCTTCGTGGTCGCAGGTCTTTCGACAAAACCGGACTCCACTCTTGTCGGACGGCGCTTGAGGTCGGGGCGACCCTTTGGCCGCCCCACCGAAGGATCAGAACACCTTCGCCACCGACTCGCCCAGCGCCAAGGCACCGGCATACTGCGCCTGTGGGCCACGCTGCATCGCATGGTAGCGTGCGCCCTGAATGTCGCGGAACCGGCGCTCCAGCCCGGCCGAGCGGTAAAAGCCTGCGCCGCTGCCAAGCTCCATCGCGAGTTCGACCGCGCGGAGCATGTGGTCCGCCCCGAGCGACTTGCCGATCATCACCTCGTTGACAGTTTCGGCGGAGGGCGCGTTGCGTTCGACCGCTGCAAGCATCGCGCCATGTGCCATCTCGGCGCCGCGCAGTTCGGTCATCATCTTTCCGGCCAATGCCCGCGAGTCATGCGTGACGGGGCGCTTCTTTGCCAGGTCCAGAGCGATCTCGCAGGCGCTGTCGGCAACCCCGAGATAGGCCGAATAGATCAGCGGGAAGGCGATGGTCGCGATGGTGTGAAAGAGGGGATGCCATTCCCCGGCTTTCCGTTTCAGCGCGACGCCGGCGTCCGGGACGAAGAGATCTTCCAGCATGACGTCATGCGACCCGGTTCCCCGCATCCCGAGGGTATGCCAGGTATCCAGGATCTTCACCTCGGCCGCCTTCATCGGCGCACCAAAATGCAGCACGTGACGTTCGCCGTCTTCTTCAAGCACGGCGCCGGTCATGAAGACATCCCCCGCCGCCGCACCCGAGGTGAAGATCTTTCGCCCGGTAATCCGGTAGCCGCCGTCCACCTTGCGTGCGACGCCGGACCCGTTGATCCAGTCCGATCCGCCGCTGGACAGAAGGATGATCCGGTCCGCCGCGATCCGTTTCAGGAGCGGTTCGACCGCTGCAACCTTCTGATGCCGCCAGCGCCAGGCCGGGATTGCGACCTGATGGGTGTGCATGGAGAACGCCAGCGCGGTCGAGCCGCAAGCCCGGCCCAAGACGCGCAGCATGGCCGCAAGGTCCCGCACTTCGGCACCGCCGCCGCCGAGTTCATGGGGGACGCCGGCTTCGACCAGGCCGGCGTCTTTCAGAAGCGCGTAGTTTTCGGCGACAAACCGGTCCTCGGCATCTGCCCGCGACGCGCCAGCTGCAATCCTTTCCGACAAACCTTCGGCAATCGTCACTGGATCCAAGGTCGTTTCGACCCTTTCTTCTGCCATCAAAACCATCGGTCCACTCCTTTGCTTGAATGCCCCATGGTCCCGCAAAGCTGCGGTCCCGGCCAGTCCACGAACTGTACTAGGTCGCAGGTTCAGCGGGTGATAGTGTTGCATCTTTCAGCAAGGAGACCGGCATGCCTGAAACCTCAAGCTACGGCCAGTTCTGCCCGGTCTCGATGGCCGCCGAGATCCTTTGCTCGCGCTGGACGATTGTGCTTCTGCGGGAAATGCTGTGCGGGTCGACGCGGTTCAATGACCTGCGCCGCGGCCTGCCGCGCATGTCGCCGACGCTGTTGTCGAAACGCCTGAAAGAGCTGGAGCTGGCGGGGGTTGTCCGGACAGTTCCGACGGCGGGCGGGGCGCATGAATACCAGTTGACCGAAGCCGGGGAAGAGTTGCGCCCGATCGTTCTTGGCATCGGGTCCTGGGGACAGCGCTGGGTCGAATCCCGGCTGTCGCTGCGCAATCTGGACCCGACCTTGTTGATGTGGGACATGCGCCGCAACCTGAGCACCGATCCGCTGCCGCCGCGCCGCTGCACGATACAGTTTCAGTATCCCGAGCTGGCATTGACCCATCGCAACTACTGGCTGATCGTCGAATCGCAGGACGTCGACCTGTGCCACACCGACCCGGGCTTCGACATCGACCTCTTGGTGACGAGTTCGCTGCGGACGATGACCTCGATCTGGATGGGCCTGTCACGGCTGGATGCCGAGGTTCGGGCTGGACGCGTGCACCTCGACGGCGATCCGGCGATCGGCCATGCGATGCAACAGTGGCTGAAGCTTAGTCCCTTTGCCCCCACGGTGCGCAAGGTCGCCTGACGCCTGTCCGACGGTTTGGTCGAAGGACCGGCGACTACGCCGGGGCGAAAGCCCGGACAGATGGCGTGGCTGACGCAGCCGGGGTTGCAGGGCCGCGTCGCTGACTTCATCATCCCTTCGCGGGCGGTCGCGAGGAGAAGACGAAGTCGAACGACGAGCGGTGTTTCAGGCGTGGATCGCGCCGTCGCCACAAGCGAGGGCGGCTTCGCGGACGGCTTCGGACCAGGTCGGGTGGGCGTGGCAGGTGAGCGCAAGGTCCTGAGGCGAGGCGCCGAATTCCATTGCGACGCAGACCTCGTGGATCAGGTCGCCCGCGGCCGGGCCGATGATGTGGCAGCCGAGGATGCGGTCGGTGGTGGCATCGGCGATCAGTTTAACGAAGCCCTCGGCCTGGAAGACGGCCTTGGCGCGGGCGTTGCCCATGAAGGAGAACTTGCCAACCTTGTAGGCGCGGCCTTCAGCTTTCAGTTGTTCCTCGGTGAGGCCCACATTGGCGACCTCGGGCGTAGTGTAGATTACGCCGGGGATGACGCCGTAGTTCACATGGCCATGTTTGCCCGACAGGATCTCGGCCACGGCCATGCCTTCGTCTTCGGCCTTGTGGGCCAGCATGGGGCCGACGATGGCGTCGCCGATGGCGTAGAGGCCGGGGATGTTGGTCTGGAAGTGCGCGTCCGTCTTGACGGTGCCGCGCGGTCCCATCTCCACTCCCAGCGCCTCTAGCCCGAGGCCGGAGGTATAGGGCTTGCGCCCGGTCGCGACGAGGACGATGTCGGCGTCGAGGGTCGCCTCGGTGTCGCCCTTCTTCAGCTTGTAGCTGACGGTGGCACCCTTCTTGCCTTTGGTCACAGACTGGACCGCGGCCCCAAGGACGAACGTCAGGCCTTGCTTCGTCAGGATGCGCTGGAAGGTCTTGGCAACCTCGGCATCCATGCCGGGGGTGATGGCGTCAAGGTATTCGACCACGGTGACTTGCGTGCCGAGGCGGGCGTAGACCGAACCCATTTCAAGGCCGATGACGCCTGCGCCGATGACGACCATGGTCTTCGGCGGCTTTGCGAGCGTGAGGGCGCCGGTGGAGGTGACGATGGTTTCCTCGTCCACGGTCACGCCGGGAAGGCTGGAGGCCTCGGACCCGGTGGCGATGACGATGTTCCTGGCGGTGTGGACGTCGTCGCCGACCTTGACCTGTCCGGCGGCCGGGATGGTTGCCCAGCCCTTGATCCAGGTGATCTTGTTCTTCTTGAACAGGAACTCGATCCCCTTGGTGTTGCCGTTGACCACGTCATCCTTGTAGGCCTGCATCTTCGACCAGTCGACTTTCGGGGATGCGCCGATCAGGCCCATCTTTTCGAAGTTCTCGTGGGTTTCGTGCAGCATGTGCGTTGCGTGGAGCATCGCCTTCGATGGGATGCAGCCAACGTTGAGGCAGGTGCCGCCCAGCGTCTCGCGCCCTTCGACACAGGCGACCTTCTGGCCCAGTTGCGCCGCACGGATGGCGGCGACGTAGCCGCCGGGTCCGGCGCCGATGATGATGGTGTCGAAGTCTGCCATGGGTCAGGTCCTTGGGTGGTGGGGATCGGGTCAGATCAGGCTGGCCACGATCATCGTGAGGGTTGCGAAGAAGCCTACGCTCCAGATGGCCGAGCGCCAAGGGCGCCAGCCGAAGGCATAGGCAGGGATGTAGAGGACGCGGGCGCCGAGGTAGGCCCAGGCGCAGAATTGAGTGACTTGCGTGGACTGGTTGCCCAGTGTCACCACGAGCACGGCGAGGGTGAAGAGGATCAGCCCTTCGAAGTGGTTGTTCATCGCACGCTGCAGACGGCCCGTCAGGATGGACATCTGACGGGACGGGGGACGGTCGCGGGGGCTGGAGGTGTAGCCGGTGCCCAGTTCCAGGTTCGCAGGGACCGCAAAGAGGTGAAACTGCACGGCTTGCAGGAGGCCGGCAAGGGCGAGGGCGGTCAGCTCGGGTGTCATGCGGCGGCCTTCTTTGTCCAGCGGGCGATGGTGGCGGTGGTCAGGCGCCGGGTCGTGGTGGCGGCGAACCAGTCGCAGCAGGTGCTTTCCGCCTTGGCGACACCGGGAAGGGCGCGGAGCCGGGTAAGCTCGGCGGCGACCTCGGGCCAACGGGCCAGGATCGTGCGGTCCTGCACATCGTTGCGATTGGCGCGGGCATGCCACTTCGAGCCGAGGTGATACTTGTCCGAGGGCGGACCCATGCCGCGGCCGCGGTCGTTCTTCAGGAGGAACACGTCGGTGGACCGGGTGGCGTAGTGATTGACAACGGCCCCGCCCCGGATCGCGGTTTCGACCGGCTTGTAGCGGGATCGTGGCGGACCGTGGAGGGCGGCGGAGGAGAGGGGTTCGCCTGCGGCGTTGACGGCGAGGGGGGCGTCGATGCGGGGTTGGGTGGGCATGTGGTCGGAGGCGGAGGCGAAGTCGCGGAAGCGGAAGAGGGATTTGAACTTGACGGTGGCGGGGTCGGGCGCGGGTTCGCATGCGGTGAAAGCGGGAAGCGTTTCGCCGGGCCAGGTGCGGTGGCCGTTGTCGCCGAACATGCGCCAGGGCAGGGCGATGGCGTGGGCGTCCTCGGCTCGGGCGGTCAGGGTCTGGACGGGGTCGGCGCCGGAAGTGTCGTCCGTGGCGATGTTCAGGAATTCGTCGCTGTCGAGATGGGCAACCAGATGCGCCATCGCGCGGGCGATGCCGCTGGCCTGCGGCGGGGTGCCGGGGCTGAGGGGGTTCGGCAGATGTGTGACCACTCCCAAAGCGGCAAGGCAGTCGAGAAGGAGGTCGGAGCCGTCGTCGCAGTCGTTGGTGCAGATGACCACGGGGTCAAAGCCGATCACCCGATGATAGGCGAGCCATTCCAGAAGGTGGATGCCTTCGTTGCGCATGCTGCTGACCAGCGCGACCGGAGTCTTGGGGTCGGGTGCAGGAGCGGCGGTCATCGGGTCAGCCTGCCTTCCGAAGCCGGGTGCGGCCGAGAGCATCCGCAAGGAAGGCGGGGAAGCTGTGCTGGGCCGCGAAGGTCGCAAGGTTGCGGAAGATCTGCGCGGTGGCAACCTCGGTCGGCCGGGCCGCGAGGTCGAAGTAATGCGTCCCGGCCTGCAGGGGCGGGGCGAGGGGTTCCGAAATTACCGGCTTTCCGCGCAGGTAGGCCTTCAGGAAGCGGGGGTATTCGGAATAGGTGCCGTCGCGGAAATGCAGGTTCAGGACGGCGCCCTGCTGGGCGATCAGCGCGTCGAGTGGGCGGCCGAAGGTGCCATGCGGGGCGACCTCGACGGGGCGGTCCGCCTTGAGTTTCTCCAGAAGGCTGCGGCGGCGGTCGTTCAGCGCGCCGAAGAACACCGGAGGGGTGGGCTGGAAATCCGGAGCGATGGGGCCTTCGGGGAAGATGTGTGGGCCAAACACCAGCTTGGCGCGCAGGGCTTCGGGCAGGAAGTCGTAGGCTGGGGCGTTGTCGGCGCTGAAGTCGAGGAGGACATCGTAAAAGGTCGCGTGCCTTTGCCGGAAGCGTTCCTTGGGGATGCGCCACATCGGCTGGCCGGTTTTGTCGAGGTATTGTTCGGTCTGAATGCCGATCTTGAAGCGCCCGGTGTCAAGCGGGCGGTCAATGACATGGACGCCGACATAGACATCCACGGGTTCCGGCAGTGGCCCGGTGATGCAGCGCGCAAGGTCGTTGCCGAAGTCGCGCAGGACGCGGTGGCCCGAGTAGAGGTCGACGTTGTGGACGGTGGTCTTCTGGATGTTCACCGGTTCGGCCGGGGGCGGCGGCTCGGGGGCGACCAGCGGCTTTTCGGCGGGAATGTAGTCGCGGGCGGCGGGGCGGAAGGTCTGGAAGCCGTCGTTGGCCAGCTTGATGGGATCGACATAGGTGAAGCTGGAATAGTACTTCTCCACCCCGTAATCGGCCAAGGTCAGGTTGGTATAGCGGGCGAGGATCTTGTCGTAGGCTTTGGTCAGCGCCTTGTTCTTCGGGTCAAGGTTCGAGACGACCACAAGGCCCGTGGGCGCGCAGTCGAGGACCTGGATCGTCAGGTCGGGGCGATAGTCCTGCAGGATCGGGATCAGCTTCCAGACGTCGCCCGTCCAGGCCCCGCGGGGGATGTTGTCGATGTCGCGGGTGGTCATCGCGTGGCCAAAGGGGCAGCAGTCGTGCATGGCGATGACCGAGGTCGGCTTGCCCGCGGCCTCGGCGTTGATGAAGTCGCGCAGGAGGTATTCGAAGAGGTGCATGCCGTCGAGAAAGCTGAAATCAGGCTTGGCTTTCAGGGCCTTGAGGTGCCCGGCGGCAAAGAAGTCGTCACTGGTGGCCTGGTAAAGATGCAGGTGCGGCTTGTTGCCCGCGACGTCGTATTTGATGCGGAAGACCGGATCGACCGCGATGGACGGGCTGCGGGATTTCGCCAGCGACCGCCCGGTCTGCGAGCCGACCTCGAGATACCAGTCGAAACGCAGCTGCTGGTGCAGGGCGTCGAGGAAATCGCGGTAGTCGAGGCCCTTGGCAGGGATGAACATCAGGCGGCTCCGGTGGTGTGCTTTGGGGATACCGGAGGGCGGGTCGCGGTCGGTGTCAAGAGCGGGAGCCGGGGTCTGGGCGGGTTGCGGGTCATTCGAAGGCCGCAGGAAGCTTGAGGTCGAGGAGGATCAGGTTGAACTGGAAATAGCGCTGCTGCCAGTCGGGATGGGTGTCGCAGAGGCCTTTGACCTCCGCCCAGGGGGTGTCTTCGGTGGGCATCAGGGCCTTGGGGTCGGCGGCGGTGGTGAAGGCAGCGATCGCCTCGGGCGGGACATTGTGGGTCTTCAGGATGGCGGCGGCGGCGGCAGTGTCACGCTGCCAGTTGGTCAGGATTTGCTGGTGGAGTGCCGGGTCGAGGGCAGAGCAGGTGAGGAAGACGCGGTGTTCGGCGATGGCTTGCGACAGGAGAATATCGGCGGCGGGGGTGCCGGTGGGGATGACCTGGGCCAGGGCGGGGGTCGTTAGAGCAAGGGCCAGCAGGACGCCCCCCACCCCCATCCCCTCCCCACGAGGGGGTGGGGAGGCGCTTGTCGCGGCGGTGGGGGTGGTGTGAGTCATGTGGGGTCCGGTGTGGGGGTGGCGTAGGGTGCGCTACAGCGCACCGGTGGGTGGTGCGCTTTAGCGCACCCTACGATAGCGTCTCACCTTCAACTAACGGCCTGCAGTGCCACAAGCACGCCCACCGCAAAGAAACTAAACGAAGCGAGTGCTGGGACGACCAACCAAAACAACAGTACTGATACATCGTTAAACGGATCATCCTCTTTCTCTGCTGCATAGTTCAAGGCCAGCAGCATATTCATAGCGGCAGAAACGAAGCAGAATAGAAGTCCCAATAGAAACGCTACGATTGACGCTTCAATGAGAGGCATCGAAATAAGTTCGTTGAATTTCTCATTGCCGAGGATGTTCCCAAGGAATGCCAGCAAGACAATTATTGCCCCGCCATTTAGCGTAAGCAGTGCCTTGAGGCCAAACAGCCCAAGCTCCCTGTAGGAGTTTAGGTTATGAGCCTGAATGTCATTTTCGCCCATTCCTGGTCCCTACTAGCGTCACACAGCCAAACAAAGGGTCGGGGCTTGCCCCGACTCCCCTCACAAATCCATCAGCAGCCGACGCGGGTCCTCCAGCGCCTCTTTCACCCGCACCAGGAACGTCACCGCGCCTTTGCCGTCGACGATGCGGTGGTCGTAGCTTAGCGCGAGGTACATCATCGGGCGGATGACGATCTGGCCGTTCACCACCACCGGGCGGTCCTGGATCTTGTGCATGCCGAGGATGCCGGATTGCGGGGGGTTGAGGATGGGCGACGACATCAGCGACCCATATACGCCGCCGTTCGAGATGGTGAAGGAGCCGCCCTGCATCTCGGCCATCGACAGTTTGCCGTCGCGGGCGCGGACGCCAAGCTCGGCGATCTTCTTTTCGATGGCGGCGAAGCCCATCTGGTCGGCGTCGCGGACCACGGGGACGACGAGGCCGTTCGGCGTACCGACGGCGACGCCCATGTGGACGTAGTTCTTGTAGACCACATCCTGACCGTCGATCTCGGCGTTGACCTCGGGCACTTCCTTCAGGGCGTGGGTGCAGGCCTTGACGAAGAAGGACATGAAGCCAAGCTTGACGCCGTGCTTCTTTTCAAACGCGTCCTTGTATTCGTTCCGCAGGGACATGATGCCGGACATGTCGACCTCGTTGTAGGTCGTCAGCATCGCGGCAGTATTTTGCGCGTCCTTCAGGCGGCGGGCAATGGTCGCGCGGAGGCGGGTCATCTTGACGCGTTCCTCGCGGGCCGCGTCCTCGGCCGGGATCGGCGCGCGGGGAACCGAAGCGGGCGCGGGGGCTGCTGCCGGGGCGGCGGCCGGGGCCGGAGCGGCGACGGCCTTGGCGACATCTTCCTTCATCACCCGGCCATCGCGACCGGTGCCCTTGACGGCGTCGGGGGAGAGGCCTGCCTCGGCCATCGCCTTTTTGGCAGAGGGGGCGTTTTCGACGTCGGCGCGCGGGGTCATTTCCTCATGACCTGCACCGGGCGAGCCGATGGCGGCTGCGGCCTCGATCTTGGGGTCCTGGGTTACCGGTTTCTGCTCGGCCGCCTTCGGTGCGGCAGCACCTTCGGTCACGATGGCAAGGCGGGCGTTGGCAGCGACGGTCGTGCCTTCGGGGGCGATGATCTCGGCCAGGACGCCCGTTACCGGGCTGGGCACTTCGACCGAGACCTTGTCGGTCTCAAGTTCGCACAGCATTTCGTCCTGCTTCACCGCGTCGCCGGGTTTCTTGAACCAGGTCGACACGGTGGCCTCGGACACGGATTCGCCAAGGGCGGGAACCATCACGTCAGTCATTTCAAAGTCTCCGGTCTTTCCGAGGGTCAGTTCAGGCCAAGGGCCTGGGCGACAAGTTGTTGCTGTTCGTATTTGTGGCGGGAGGCGAGGCCCGTGGCGGGCGACGCGCTGGCCTTGCGGCCGGCATAGGACATCCGGGTGGATTTGCCGCGGATCTTGGTCAGGATCGTCTCGATCTCGGGCTCGATGAAGCTCCACGCGCCCTGGTTCTTCGGTTCTTCCTGACACCAGACGAAGTCGGCCTTCGGGAAGCGGCCAAGTTCCTGCGTCAGGGAGATCGTCGGGACCGGGTAAAGCTGTTCGACGCGGAGGAGGTAGACGTCGTCCAGCCCCTGCGCGTCGCGTTCGGCCAGAAGGTCGTAGTAGACCTTGCCCGAGCAGAGGACGACGCGTTTGATCTTGTCGTCGGCTTTCAGCTTTGCCGTCGAATTGCCCTTCTGCGCGTCATCCCAGAGGACGCGGTGGAAGGTGGAACCGTCGGTGAAATCCTCGGCCCGGCTGATGGCCATCGGGTGACGGAGGAGAGATTTCGGCGTCATCAGGATCAAGGGCTTGCGGTAGGTCCGGTGCAGCTGGCGGCGCAGGATGTGGAAGTAGTTCGCCGGTGTCGTGCAGTTGGCGACGATCCAGTTGTCTTCCGCACTGAGTTGCAGAAAGCGTTCCAGGCGGGCGGAGGAGTGTTCCGGGCCCTGGCCTTCGTAGCCGTGCGGCAGGAGCATCACCAGGCCCGACATCCGCAGCCACTTGGATTCGCCCGAGTTGATGAACTGGTCGATCATGATCTGCGCGCCGTTGGCGAAGTCGCCGAACTGGGCTTCCCAGATCGTCAGCGCATTCGGTTCGGCCAGCGAATAGCCATATTCGAACCCGAGGACGGCATATTCGGACAGCATCGAGTCGATGACCTCATACCGCGCCTGACCGGGGCGGATGTGGTTGAGGGGGTAGTGGCGTTCCTCGGTCGTCTGGTCGATCCAGCCGGAATGCCGCTGAGAGAAGGTGCCGCGGGTGCAGTCCTGGCCTGACAGACGGACAGCGAAGCCTTCGGTCTGCAGCGAACCAAAGGCGAGCGCTTCGGCAGTGGCCCAGTCGAAGCCTTGACCTTTTGCAAACATTTCCCGCTTGGCATCCAGCTGGCGGGCCACGGTCTTGTGCAAATCGAACCCTTCGGGCACGCGGGTCAGGGCGGCGCCGACTTCGGCCAGCGTCTCGGCCTTGATCCAGGTTTCGCCGCGCTGGTAGTTGTTCAGGTCCTTTGTAGCCATGTTCTTCCAGCGACCGTCCAGCCAGTCGGCCTTGTTCGGCAGGAAGGATTTGCCAGCCTCGAATTCTTCGTTCAGTCGGGCCTGAAACGCGGCTTTCATATCCTCGATCTCGCCTTCGGGGATCAGGCCGTCTGCGACGAGGCGGTCGGTATACAGCTGAAGCGTGGTCTTCTGCCGCTTGATGCGGGTATACATTGCAGGGTTGGTGAACATCGGCTCGTCGCCTTCGTTGTGACCAAAGCGGCGGTAGCAGAAGATGTCGATGACCACGTCCTTGTGGAACTTCTGGCGAAACTCGGTCGCGACCTTGGCGGCGTGGACCACGGCCTCGGGGTCGTCGCCGTTGACGTGGAAGATCGGGGCTTCAACGATCAGCGCGATATCCGTGGGATAGGGCGAGGTCCGGCTGAAGGCGGGCGCGGTGGTGAAGCCGATCTGGTTGTTGACGATGATGTGGATGCAGCCGCCGGTGCGGTGGCCCTTGATGCCCGAAAGCTGCAGGCATTCGGCCACGACGCCCTGGCCGGCAAAGGCCGCGTCGCCGTGCAGAAGGATCGGCAGGCTGGCGATGCGTTCGGCGGTGTCGTTCAACTGGTCCTGCTTGGCGCGGACCTTGCCGAGGACAACCGGGTTCACCGCTTCGAGGTGGCTGGGGTTCGCGGTCAGGGACAGGTGGACCTTGTTGCCGTCGAACTCGCGGTCCGAGGACGCGCCAAGGTGATACTTCACGTCACCCGAACCATCGACATCCTCGGGCTTGTAGGAGCCGCCCTGGAATTCGTGGAAGATTGCCCGGTAGGGCTTCTGCATCACGTTGGCCAGCACCGAAAGGCGACCCCGGTGCGGCATGCCGACGATCACGTCCTTGACCCCCAAGGCGCCGCCGCGCTTGATGATCGCCTCCATCGCCGGGATCAGGCTTTCGCCACCATCAAGACCGAAGCGCTTGGTGCCCATATACTTGACGTGAAGGAATTTCTCGTAGCCCTCGGCCTCGACCAGCTTGTTCAGGATCGCCTTGCGGCCTTCGCGGGTGAACTGGATTTCCTTGCCGTAGCCTTCGATCCGTTCCTTCAGCCAGGCGGCCTGTTCGGGGTCGGAGATGTGCATGTATTGCAGGGCGAAGGTGCCGCAGTAGGTGCGTTTCACGATGTCGATGATCTGGCGCATCGAGGCGTGGGTCAGGCCAAGGACGTTGTCGATGAAGATCGGCCGGTCCATGTCGGCTTCGGTAAAGCCGTAGGACGCGGGGTCAAGCTCGGGATGCGAGCCTTTTTCGGCCATCCCCAGCGGATCGAGGTCGGCCGCAAGGTGACCGCGGATCCGGTAGGCGCGGATGATCATCAGCGCGCGGATGCTGTCGAGGACGGCGCGCTGGATCTGCTCCTCGGTCAGTTGCACGCCCTGTTCAGCGGCCTTGGCGACGATCTTGGCACCGGCGGCTTTCGCTTCCTTGGCCGGGGGCGGGGCGGCCCATTCGCCAGTCAGCGCGGCTGTGAGGTCGTCAACCGGCTGCGGCGGCCAGTCGGCGCGGGCCCAGGATGGCCCTTGCGCGGCGCGCTTGGCGTCAAGCTCAGTGTCGCCGAGGGCGCGAAAGAACTCGGCCCACTGCGGGTCGACCGAGTTCGGGTCCTGCGCATGGCGCGCGGCCAGTTGGTCGACATAGTCGGCGTTGGCCCCGTCAAGAAAGGACGAGGCGGCGAAGGCGGCGGTTGGGGATTGGTCGGTCATGACGGGTTTCCTTGTGGGGCGGGGCGTCCCCCGCCGGGACGACGATCCCCGCGCGCAGCATGGCCTCGATCTTCGACTGCGCATCGCCCTTTCCGCCCGCCACGATGGCCCCGGCATGGCCCATGCGGCGGCCGGGGGGGGCGGTGCGGCCAGCGATGAAGCCGGCGGTGGGCTTCCAGCGGCCCTTCTTCTTTTCATCGGCAAGGAACTGGGCGGCTTCTTCTTCGGCGGCCCCGCCGATCTCGCCGATCATGATGATCGAATGGGTGTCGGGGTCGGCGAGGAACATCTCGAGCACGTCGATGTGTTCGGTGCCCTTGATCGGGTCGCCGCCGATGCCGACGGCGGTGGTCTGGCCGAGGCCTACGTCAGTGGTCTGTTTCACAGCCTCATAGGTAAGTGTGCCCGAGCGCGACACAACCCCGACCGAGCCCTTGGAGAAGATCGAGCCCGGCATGATGCCGATCTTGCATTCGCCGGGGGTCAGGACGCCGGGGCAGTTCGGGCCGATGAGGCGCGACTTCGAGTTGATGAGGGCGCGCTTCACTTTCATCATGTCGAGGACCGGGATGCCTTCGGTGATGCAGACGATCAGCGGGATCTCGGCGTCGATGGCTTCCAGGATCGAGTCGGCGGCGAAGGGCGGGGGGACATAGATCGCGGTCGCGTCGGCGCCGGTCTTTGCGACGGCGTCATGAACGGAGTCGAATACCGGGAGACCCAGGTGCTCGGTCCCGCCTTTGCCGGGGGTCACGCCGCCGACCATTTTCGTCCCGTAGGCGATGGCCTGTTCGGAATGGAAGGTGCCCTGGCTGCCGGTGAAGCCCTGGCAGATGACTTTGGTGGCTTTGGTGACGAGAACGGCCATCGGGGCCTCCTTTAGTGACAGGTCTGGTCGGCAGGATGCCGCGCGAGGGAATTCGGGTCGAAGCGGGTCATTGACCATCTCCGAAGTAGAAGCGCACGCCGGAATTCTGGTCCGAAGTGCAGACGGGATCGTTGCCGCCCGACGTGATCACGGCAACGACGCCATTCGAAAGCGTCGCAGTGGTGCAGCCATTCTCGTCGGTCTCAGCAGAGTCGAGTGAGACCTGGCCGGAAAAGGACAGATAGCCGAGAAGCTCAAGCGCGCGGGCGGTGCCGAGACTCGTGCTTTCGACATGGCAGTAGCCAGGGGTCAGGGACATGTAGGCGAAGGTCTCGGTGCCGACGCCGGGCTGAAAGTTGGCCACGCCCATTTCGGCGTCCTCCTCATGCGTCCAGCCGTAAAGCCCAAGTGTGGTCACGGTCTTGTCGGGCAGACCTTCACCCATCGCGCAGGCGACGAAGCCCTCGATCAACTGGTTCGACGGGTCGGCGTCCTGTGCAAGAGCCGGAAGCGGGGCGACAAGCCCGAGGAGGAAGAGCGTTCGGATCACCCCTTGACCGCCTTCACGATCTTCTCGGCCCCGTCCTTCAGGTCGTCGGCGGCGATGACGTTCAGGCCGGACTTGCGGATGATGTCCTTGCCAAGTTCGACGTTGGTGCCTTCCAGACGGACGACCAGCGGGACCTTGAGGCCGACTTCCTTCACCGCGGCGATCACGCCCTCGGCGATGATGTCGCAGCGCATGATGCCGCCGAAGATGTTGACGAGGATGCCCTTCACCTGCGGGTCCGAGGTGATGATCTTGAACGCCTCGGTCACCTTTTCCTTGGTGGCCCCGCCGCCGACGTCGAGAAAGTTGGCGGGCTCGGCCCCGTAAAGCTTGATGATGTCCATCGTGGCCATCGCGAGCCCCGCGCCGTTGACCATGCAGCCGATCTCGCCATCCAGCGCGATGTAGTTAAGGTCGAATTTCGACGCGGCGAGTTCCTTCGGATCCTCCTCGGTCTCGTCGCGCAGGGCGGCGATGTCGGGGTGGCGGTAGATCGCGTTGCCGTCGAAGGCCATTTTCGCGTCGAGGAGGCGGAGCGTGCCGTCCTTCAACACGCAGAACGGGTTGATCTCCAGCATGTCCATGTCCTTGTCGACGAACAGCCGGTAGAGCGTCTTGACGATATGGACGCAGGATTTGACCTGCGTGCCGGTCAGGCCGAGGGCAAAGGCCACACGGCGGCCGTGGAAGTCTTGCAGGCCGGTCGCAGGGTCGACGGTGAAGGTGTGGATCAGTTCCGGCGTGTCGTGGGCGACGTCCTCGATCGACATGCCGCCTTCGGTCGAGGCGACGATCGAGATCCGGCTGGTCTGGCGGTCGATCAGGAGGGCGAGGTAGAACTCACGGTCGATGTCGGAGCCGTCTTCGATGTAGATGCGGTTCACCTGCTTGCCTGCAGCACCCGTCTGCACGGTGACAAGGGTGCGGCCCAGCATCTGTCGGGCGAATTCGGCGGCTTCCCCGACCGAGCGGGCAAGGCGGACGCCGCCCTTTTCACCGGCCTCGGGTTCCTTGAAATGGCCCTTGCCGCGGCCCCCGGCGTGGATCTGGGATTTGACCACCCAGAGCGGGCCGTCGATCTCTCCGGCGGCGGTCTTTGCATCTTCGGCCTTCAGGACGACGCGGCCGTCCGAGACCGGGATGCCGTAGCTGCGCAGAAGCTCTTTCGCCTGGTATTCGTGGATGTTCATGGGCGCCCCTCGATGTCGGCCGGGAATTGGTCAGGGGCGTTCTGGCATGGGTTGGCGGGTGTTCCAAACGGCAAATGCCTGTAATGCAGGCAAAATGCCGGGAAAATGCACTATGTGATCACAGGATGGAAAAGTGTGATCACACTTTGGAAAAGCGTGATCACATGGTGGCGGTAACGCCAGTTGCGGGTTCGAATCATCCTGTCGGTGGCCAGATTGACAAGGAACGGGGGGATTGCGAAGGCTGCGCGGAACATCAAGGAGGCCGCCATGCCGCGCCCAAGCGCCAACGACATCACGCAACACACTCTGCCGAAGATCAGCCACGGGCAGGGGGTCTATCTTTGGGATGTGGACGGGCGGCAATACATCGACGGCTCGGGCGGGCCAGCGGTGTTCTCCATCGGGCATGGCGACCTTCGGGTGAACGAAGCGGTGGCGAAGCAGATGGAGAAAGTGGCCTACGGCTACCGCTATCTTTTCACCACGGACCCCTTGGAGGAGATGAGCGAGATCATCTGCAAGGCCACCGGGCTTGCGGACATGGTCTACACGACGAGCGGGTCCGAGGCGGTGGAAAGCGCGGTGAAGATCGCGCTGCAGTATCACTTTGACAAGGGCGACCCTGGCAGGGTGAAATTCATTGCGCGGAAGCGGTCATGGCACGGCAACACGCTGATGGCGACGGCGCTGTCGGGGTTCGAGGACCGGCAGCGGGCCTTTGCCGGGGCTTTGCCGTCGGTCGGTCGGGTCAGTGCGGCCAACGCCTACCGACTGCCTGAAGGGGTGAGCCAGGAGGGGCTGGTCGCGCATCTGGCGGCGGAGCTGGAGGCGGAGATTGTCTGTCTGGGGCCGGAGACCGTGGCCGGGTTCATCTTCGAGCCGGTGGTCGGAGCGGCGGGCGGGGCGCTACCTGCACCCGAAGGCTATGCCAAGGCAGTGGCCGAGGTCTGTCGCCGCCACGGGGTGCTGGTGATCTGCGACGAGGTGATGTGTGGGTCGGGCCGGACCGGGACATGGCGTGCGTCGGAGGAGGACGGGATCACGGCGGACATCATCACGGTGGCGAAGTCGCTGTCGGGCGGCTACCTGCCCTTGGGCGCGGCGGTCTACACGCAGGAGATTGCGGATGTGATGGCGGCAGGGCATGGCGGGCCGCTGACGGGTCACACCTATACTGGGCATACGGCTTGCCTCGCCGCCGGGGTGGCGGTGCAGAAGATCGTGGCCGAGGAAGGGCTTCTGGCGCGCATCCGCGACAAGGGGCCGCGCTGGCAGGCTGACCTGCGCGCGCGGATGGCGCATCTGCCGCAGGTCGGCGACGTGCGCGGGCGGGGGTATTTCGTCGGAGTCGAGATCGTTGCGGACCTGGAGACGAAGACCCCCTTCGACGCTTCGCTGGGTGTGAATGGCCGCATCCGGGCCGAGGGTCTGCGGCGCGGGTTGATCTGCTATCCGTCGGGCGGGCATGTCGACGGGGCTGCCGGGGATACGGTGATCCTGGCACCGCCGTTCAATGCTTCGGACGCCGAACTGGACGAGATCGCGGACAAGCTTGTCGCGACGCTGGAGACGGTGATCGCCGGGCTGGGCTGACCGCAGCGCGGGTTGGGCCGGCTATCGAATTGAGCGCCTTGGCAGGCGCGAAGACTCCTTGTCTCGCCTCTGTGCGTGAAGGACGCACAGAGACTCGGGCCGCGGCATGGCTGCTTGAACCAGTGGCGCCACCCTGTCGCACTCCGGCGAGGATATTTGGGAACAGGTGAATGTCCTAGTTCAGGAAGACCGCGAAGAGCATGGCGTCGCCCTGGACGAAATCCTCGAAGTCGCGCCAGGATTGGGTGCTCATTTGCGGGCCTTTTTCGGCGTAGTGGAGAAGGCCTTCGCCCTGGATCCAGGTGATGAGGTCGACGGCGGGCGGGTTTTCGAAAGCCTTTTTCAGGTTGATCCCGGCCTCGGCCCCGAAGCGCCAGTGGGGGATGAGGATCTCGCCTTTCAGCGCCCTTTCGGCATCGGCGAGGACGGCTTGCCAGCGCGCGCCGGTGCCGGGAGGGACGTTCAGGCCGATGCCGGAAACCTGGGTGTCGTTCGGGACCCATTCACCAGTGTTGTCGGTCTCCATCGCGACGAGGGACCAGAAGCGGCGGTTCTCTGTGATCATGGAAAGAAAGTGGCCGTAGGCATCCTGGGCCAGCGCCTTGTCTGGGGCCTTCGAAAGGGCGGTCAGGACCATTGCCGCGCGGTCGACCTGGCGGCCGAACATCATGTCCATTGCATTGTTGGGGGGAGTGGTGCCCCAGAGCTCGTAGATCGCTTTGGACGAGTCGAGGACACGCTGGATGGCGGGTTCGGGGTCATAGGCGAGGGCGGTGGAGGCAAAGCCGGAGAGGAAGTGGGTGTAGGCGGCAAGCCAGGCAGCGTCCGCGGTGTCGAAGGTGATGACCGGGTCTTCGACCGCGACGCCGAACATCCGCCCGCCGCCGAGGGCCATTCCGGTGACATCGGCAAGGGCCTCGCCGGCGTCGCGGGTGCCGTTCGCGTTGATGTCGAACCAGAGGTCGGCCATG
Source organism: Paracoccaceae bacterium (assembly GCA_009773055.1). GTDB lineage: Bacteria > Pseudomonadota > Alphaproteobacteria > Rhodobacterales > Rhodobacteraceae > Tabrizicola. The sequence goes on along the minus strand of WOUW01000007.1, from coordinate 20,388 downwards.
CGGATTGGCAGCGCGAAGGGCTTTTCGCCGAGCTGGGTCAGGGCCGCGCGCGAGGCGTCCATGTCGACTTCGAGGTTGCGGATGAGCGCGGTGAAGTCGGCGGCCTGGAAAGGGATCGCGTTCGGGTTTTCCGGGATCGGGAGCCGGAGGATGGGAAGCTCGGACCAGTCGGCCTTGACGCCGGTCTGCCAGCGGAGTTGCAGTGCCTGCTCGACGCCGCCGAGGAAGTGGAGGCCAGCGAGGGCGAAAAGCTCTTCGTTGGTGGGGGAAGGGAGGGTGGCGAGGCGGGCCTCGGTCGGAGCGAGCCCGGTGCGGGCGATTTCTTCAGAAATGGTTTCGGCGGCGGCGGGGGTGGCGAGAAGAAGGGCGAGGGCGAGGGTGCGCATGGGGCCTCCGGGCGTTGCTCAGCGGAATGTGGAGCCATGCGGAGAGGCGCGCAAGTCGGGAAGACCTCAGGTGGCCGCCCAGAGGACCTGACCGCGGGGAAGGAGGGTCGTCTGGCGTGCAGGGGTGAAGCCCGCAGCGCTGATGGTCTGGGCGACCTGGGCTTCGGGGAGGTGGTAGGGTGGGCGGCCGGGGTGGGTGACAACGCCGTCGGGCTGGCGGGTGGGAGTTGCGGCGTCGGAGAGAAAGACGGTGAAGAGAGCGGAGCGGAGGTTGGGGAAGCGGCGGAGGTTCGTGAGGGCGGTGGCCAGGTCGGCATGGGGGAGATGGGTGAAGACCCCGAAGGCGATGGCGAAGGTGATGGTGTCGGGGATGCCGGGGAAGGCGAAGGCGGCGTCCTCGACCAGGTGATCTTCGGGGAGCGCTTCGGGGTCGGGGAGTTCGGTCAGGCGACCGTGGCGCATCAGGGCGTGCGAGGCGTCAGTGCCCCAGTAGTGGCCGGGTTTGAGGTAGGGGACGGCCTTGTGGCCGAGGCGAAGCGAACCGCAGCCGATGTCGAGAAGGTGGTCGTCGGGGGTCATGCCAGCGGCGAGGAGAACCTGCATCTGGGCGCGGCCCGTTTCGTCCCAGCGGCCGCCGACGATGTCGCGGTGGCGACCCTTGGCGATGGCGTCGGCGTAAAAGCCGGGGGCGAGGTAGGGGGAGGCAGGTCTTGGCGCAGGGGGGCGGGTCAGGCCTTGGGGTCCTTCTGGGGGGCGGCCTTGGCGGCGGCCTTCATCCGGGCGAGAAGCTGTTCCTTGGTTTCGCGCGGCGGGGTGACGGACTTTGGCGCACCCTTCTGGGTGTGGTCGGGGCCGCGCAGGGTGTGGCGGGTGCCTTTGGGATTGCCGGATTTCGAGTAGTCCATGAGGGTCTCCGGAATGCGCATTTTCGCCTCGGTTTGACCCGCGGCGGCCCATTTCGCAAGGAGTTGGGCAAGTCGCCAAGTGCAGGGTGAGACCTGAAAGACGTGTCCAGCGCTTTGGCCGTAACGTCGTCCGGTCGATGATGACGCGCGCGAGGTCTCGCATCGCGGCGAAACCGGGCATCACGTGGATGCTCACAGATCGGTATGGCTGAAGAAGGGTCCCCGCTTTCGCGGGGCTGACTGGTTCGCGGTGGCGGCAGAGCGACACGCGGGCAGGCCCCCGGCTTTGCGGGGCCTGCCGTGGCGTGCGCTTAGGCCAGCGACGGATCAATGCCCTTGCAGGCGGCCACAAGGCCCTTAACGGCGTCGACAGACTTGTCGAGCATGGCTTTCTCGGACGCGTCGAGCTTGACCTCGACCACTCGTTCGACCCCACCCGCGCCGATGATCACCGGGACGCCGACATACATGCCGTCAAGTCCGTAGGCACCCTTGACGTGCGCGGCGCAGGGCAGGAGGCGTTTCTGGTCCTTGAGATAGGCTTCGGCCATTTCCACAGCGGAAGCAGCGGGGGCATAGAAGGCAGAACCGGTTTTCAGAAGGCCCACGATCTCGGCCCCGCCATCGCGGGTGCGCTGGACGATCGCGTCAAGTTTTTCCTGCGTGGTCCAGCCCATCGCGACGAGGTCAGGCAACGGAATGCCGCCGACGGTGGAGTAGCGGACCGAGGGCACCATCGTGTCGCCGTGTCCGCCGAGGACGAAGGCGGTGACGTCTTTCATCGAGACGTTGAATTCCAGCGACAGGAAGTGGCGGAAGCGGGCTGCGTCGAGGACACCGGCCATGCCCACGACCTTGTTGTGCGGCAGGCCCGAAAACTCGCGCAGGGCCCAGACCATCGCGTCGAGCGGGTTGGTGATGCAGATGACGAATGCCTGCGGGCAATGCTTCTTGATCGCCTCGCCGACCGACTTCATCACCTTGAGGTTGATCGACAGAAGATCGTCGCGGCTCATTCCCGGTTTGCGGGGCACGCCGGCAGTAACGATGCAGACATCGGCGCGGCGCAGGAAGGCATAGTCGTTAGTGCCCACGACCTCGGCATCGAACCCTTCGACGGGCCCGGACTGCGAGATGTCCAGCGCCTTGCCTTGCGGGGTGCCTTCGGCGATGTCGAACAGGACAACGTCGCCCAGTTCCTTCAGCGCGATGAGATGGGCAAGCGTGCCGCCGATCTGACCGGCGCCGATGAGGGCGATCTTGGGTCTGGCCATGGGAGCCTCCGTTGGGGTGAATCGGGGGCAGGGGTAGCGGCTAAACGTCCATCTGTCCAGCCTTGGGGGCAGCTTGGTATACCATTGTATGCAAAAAAATGCCGCATCCGACCGGGCAGAGAAGGGGTTAGCGGTAACACCGGCGGAGGACGTGACGGCAGAGGTCTGGGTGATGGCCGCGATTGCCGGGACCCGGGAGGAGATGGGCAAGGGTAGCGCGCCGACCGTGGCGATGCAGGCGGTGCCGGTCATGGCGGCGGGGCCGTGGGTGCGGGGGCTGATCCGACCCGATTCCTGCGGGATCGACCGCGCCCGGGTGCCCATGCGGCAGCGGTTGTGCCATGATGAAGTCGCCCGCCCTCGCCCCGACGCGTTTCGGGGGCGCTTGTTGTGGCCAGGGTTCCAGCTTTGGAGGGTGCGCCGATGCTGCCGGATGCAGATGCCTTGTATGAAAGCCTTGCGGCGCGGGATGGACGGTTCATCGGCCGCGCGTTCGTCTGTGTCAGGACGACGGGAATCTTCTGTCAAATGACCTGTCCGGCCCGAACGCCGCTACGGCGGAATGTGGAGTTCCGCGCGACGGTCACCGAGTGTCAGGCAGCGGGGTTCAGGGCTTGCAAGCGATGCAAGCCTTACGCCGGGTCGCCTTTGGCGGGAAGCTCTTCCGCCAACGCTTCGTAGCCCGAACCCGAGGCCATCAGGCACATCATACCGTCCGGCAGGGTCATGGTGATCGACCAGGTCCCAGTGGCGTCGGCGGCGAAAACCTCCATCACGGCGTCCTGACCGGCAATGCCGACGGCGCGGCGGGTCTCGCCGTAACGGTCGGCGAGAAGCGCGGTCACAGCGTCGCGGCTGTCGCATTGCGGGGCACCGTGGGCGAGGTCTGCGGCGGCGATCATGCCGGCGAGGCCAAGGGAAAGGGCGAGCATCTGCTGGGTCATGGGCGGGCCTTTCTGGCGTTCGGGATGCGGGAAAGGCTGCCCGGAATGGGCTGACGGGTGATTAACGCGGCGGGCGAGTTGCGCTGCGGGCGCGTGATCTTTCTGCGCTGCGGCGAAAAAGGGCTTGCCGTTTCTGTCCGATCCGTGCTTTCAAGCGCAAGAATGTTGCGCAGAGGTGAGTCGTGGTCCACCCCTATCGGTCTGTCCTGTATATCCCGGCGTCCCGCGAGCGGGCATTGGAAAAGGCGCGGGAGCTGGCGGCGGATGCGATCATCTTCGATCTGGAGGATGCGGTTTCGCCCGAGGAGAAGGTTCGGGGGCGGGAGTTGCTGGCGCGGGTTCTGAGCAGTACGGATTTCGGGGCGCGGGCGCGGATCGTGCGGGTGAACGGGCTTGGGACGGAGTGGGCCGAAGGAGATCTGGCGGCGTTCGGGACGCATCCGGGGGTGGATGCGGTGCTGCTGCCGAAGGTGAATTCGGGGGCCGATCTGGATGCGGTTGGGGCACGGGTGAAAGCGCCGCTTTGGGCGATGCTGGAGACGGCTAAGGGGTGTCTGAACGCGTCGGCGATTGCGTCCCATCCCCGGTTGGAAGGGATGGTCATGGGGACCAACGACCTGGCCAAGGAACTGGGAGCGCGGTTTCGGGCGGATCGGCTGCCGTTGATGGCGGGACTTGGGGCCTGCGTGCTGGCGGCAAGGGCGGAGGGGCGCGTGATCGTCGACGGGGTGTTCAACGCCTTCAAGGACGAGGCGGGGCTGCGGGCGGAATGCGAGCAGGGCCGCGACATGGGGTTCGACGGCAAGACGCTGATCCATCCTGCGCAGTTGGAAATTGCGAACGAAGTCTTCGCGCCGTCTGAGGCGGAGGTGGAATTGGCCCGCCGCCAGATCGCGGCCTTCACCGAAGCGCGGGCGCGGGGCGAGGGCGTCGCGGTGGTGGACGGCAGGATCGTCGAGAACCTGCATGTCGCGACGGCCGAAGCGCTGATCGCGAAGGCCGAGGCGATTGCGGCGGTTGCGGTTTGAGGGCAGGGTGCGCCCGATGAACCGGCTGGAGGCCTGTGATGACACTGATCGTATTGGGTTTGGCACTGTGGTGGGCGGCGCATCTGTGGAAGCGGCTGGCCCCGGGGTCGCGGGCAAGCCTCGGCGACGCGGGCAAGGGGCTGGTCACGGTCGGCGTGCTGGCGGGCGTCGTGCTGATGGTGATGGGCTATCGGGGGGTCGAACAGATCGACCTGTGGTATCCGCCGGCCTTCCTGACCCATGTGAACAACCTGCTGATGCTGTTCGCGGTCTACCTGTATGCGGCGTCAGGCATGAAGACGCGGATCACGCGGGTCATCCGGCATCCGCAACTGACGGCGGTCAAGACCTGGGCGGTGGCGCACCTTCTTGTGAACGGGGACCTTGCGTCGGTGATCCTGTTCGGGGGGCTGTTGGCCTGGGCGGTGGTGGAGGTGATCGTGATCAACAGGTCCGTGCCGCGCGGGCCGCTGCCAGAGCCTGCGCCGATGGGCAAGGAAATCGGGGCGGTCGTGGGCGCCGTGGTGGTGCTGGTCGGCATCATGCTGGTGCACAACTGGCTGGGGGTGCAACCCTGGGGTTGACGGAGCATTGGGGGGGCACCCCCCCAGCCCGCTGGGTTCGCGAACCGATGGCGAAACCAACGGGCTACCCCGGTGGAGTATTTCGGAAACGAGCAAGACAAACCTGGTCGAATTGTCGGGAGTTGGGTGAGGGGATGAAGCTTTACCGGTTTCTGAGCGCGGACGACACCTCGGTCTTCTGTCACAAGGTGACGGCGGCGCTTAACAAGGGGTGGGAACTGCATGGTGGCCCGACCTATGCCTTCGACGCGGCCAATGGCGTGATGCGTTGCGGTCAGGCGGTGGTGAAGGAAGTGGCGGGCGACTACCACCCGGATGTGAAGCTGGGCGAGCAATGACGAAGTGCATTCGATGAAGACGGGGCCGGGGCGGTTCTTCGAGGATTACACCTTGGGCGAGGTGATCCGTCATGCGGTCCCGCGCACGGTGGGGCTTGGGGAGCGGGCACTTTACCATGCGCTCTATCCGGCGCGAGGGGCTTTGTATTCGTCGGATGAGTTTGCGAAGGGCGTGGGGCTGAAGGCCGCGCCGCTGGATGATCTGGTGGCGTTTCATACAGTCTTCGGGAAAACGGTGCCGGATATCAGCCTGAACGCCGTCGCGAACCTTGGCTATGCCGAAGGACGCTGGCTGAAGCCGGTCTGGCCGGGGGATACGCTGCGGTCGGAATCCGAGGTGATCGGGCTGAAGGAGACCTCATCCGGTGCGACGGGGGTGGTCTGGGTGCGGACGCGCGGGCTGAACCAGCACGGGGATGTGGTGCTGGAGTTTGTGCGCTGGGTGATGGTCCGGAAGCGGCGGCGCGAAGTGGTGGTGCCGGTTTCGGTGCCTGTGCTGGCCTCGGTGGTTGATCCTGCGGCGCTGGTGGTGCCGGAGGGGCTGGACTTCAGCCGCTACGATTTCGGACTGGCGGGGGAGCCGCATCGCTGGGGCGACTATGCCGTGGGCGAGGTGATCGACCATGTCGATGCGGTGACGGTCGAAGAGGCCGAGCACATGCTGGCGACGCGGCTGTGGCAGAACACGGCAAAAGTGCATTTCGACGTCACGCAGCGCGAGGACGGCAAGCGGCTGATCTATGGCGGGCATGTGATCAGCCTTGCGCGCGCGTTGTCGTTCAATGGGCTGGCCAATGCGCAGATGATCGTCGCGCTGAACGCAGGCGCGCATGCAAACCCCTGTTTTGCGGGAGATACCGTGCGGGCCTGGTCCGAGGTGCTGGACAAGGCCGAGACCTCGGCGCCGGGTGTGGGGGCGCTGCGATTGCGGCTGGTGGCGACGCGGGGCAAGGCGGGGGAATTGCGGGGACCGGATGGGAAATACCTGCCCGAGGTGCTGTTGGACCTCGATTACTGGGCGCTGGTGCCGATTTAAGAGTCGCGGCATTGCGCGGAATGTGCGACGCGAGAAGAAGATTTTGGATCAACTTAGGAAGAAACCATGAAAGCCATGATTGCTGCGGGTCTTGTATGCCTGGCCCCGACTTTTGCCTTGGCCGAGGGCTGTGCGCCCGACGGCGGAACGGTCGTTGCCAAGGTCGAGGCGATGAACCAGATGATGCTGGATCTGGACTTTGCGGGCTTTGTGTCGGCGATCAAGACCGAGATCGGCATCGACCTTGGGACCAGTCTGGATGGCCTTCCCGACATCTATGGCGACGGATTCGACGGCTGCGCCACGATTGCACAACGCACCGATCTGGGCGGAATGGTGCAGAACGTCGTGATGTTCAACGGCAAGGTCGGGCCGCTGTTCGGCTACTGGCTGGCGGTTCCGCAGGCTGATGGGCACAGGGTCATCTCGTTCACACTGAACACCGACCTGGAAAAGGTGATGGAGAACCTTCGCTAGGCTGGCTGCGGCATCGGCGTCATGCTCCACGGGACTGAGCATAGGTATGACGCCAGACTTTCGCACCGCACGGCCGACGCCAAGGAGCGGGGCGCTTGTGTGATCACACCCAGAAAATATGTGATCACAAAGCCCAGAAAATCGGACCTGATAGCGACAACATGTTGCAGTTGCGGCATTCCGGGCGTGACACGCGCGAAATCCGCGCTATTCAGAGTGGTGAACGACAGCCAGGCGAGGGCATTGGACCCGCGCCGCCAGACGTGAGGACCGATCATGGCAGACGCAAAGCGGGCCGCGCCCGTAGCCGGTTCAGCGGGGCGCCCGCTCTCGCCGCACCTGCAGATCTATCGCTGGCAAGTGCCGATGCTGACCTCGATCCTGACGCGGATCACCGGACATGCGCTGGTCGCGGGCGTGGTGCTGGCGGTCTGGTGGCTGCTGGCGGCGGCAACCTCGGACAGCTACTTTGCGGTGGCAGATGCGGTTGCGACCAGCTGGTTCGGGGATCTGGTGTTCACCGGATCGCTGTGGGCGGTGTGGTATCACTACCTGGCCGGGCTGCGGCACCTCTACTATGACTCAGGGCACGGGATGGACATCCCGACGGCGGAAAAGCTGGGCTGGGCCTGCATCATCGGGTCGGTCGTGCTGACTGTGATCACAATTCTTCTGGTTCAGTGAGGCTGACATGCGCTATCTGACCCCCCGCAAGCGTGCCGAAGGCAAGGGTGCCGGCCATGCCGGGACCGAGCATCACTGGTCGATGACGGTTTCGGCTGTTGGGCTGGCGTTTCTGGTGCCGCTTTGGCTGTACATCTTCGGCAAGGCGCTTGGCGCACCGCGTGACGTGGTGCTGGACACCTTCGCGCGGCCGCTTCCGGCGATCCTGACGGCGCTGGTGCTGGTCGTCGGGATGCGCCACTTCGCGATGGGTGCGACCACGATGATCGAGGATTACGCCCGGGGCACAACGCGCAAGATGCTGATCATCTTCGTGATTTCGCTTTCCTGGGTGATCGCCGCGACGGGGCTGTTCGCCCTGGCCCGCATGGCGCTGTGAAGGACCTGATGATGACTGCCTATCCGTACGAGACGCATGAATATGACGTGGTTGTGGTGGGGGCTGGCGGCGCGGGCTTGCGCGCGACGCTGGGGATGGCCGAGCAGGGGCTGCGCACGGCGTGCGTCACGAAGGTGTTCCCGACCCGCAGCCACACCGTTGCTGCGCAGGGCGGGATTGCCGCCAGCCTTGGCAACATGGGGCCGGACCACTGGCAGTGGCACATGTACGACACGGTGAAGGGCAGCGACTGGCTAGGCGACACCGATGCAATGGAATACCTCGCGCGGGAGGCTCCGAAAGCCGTCTACGAGCTGGAGCATTACGGGGTGCCGTTTTCCCGCACGGAAGAAGGCAAGATCTACCAGCGGCCCTTTGGCGGGCACACGACCGAGTTCGGCAACGGCCCGCCAGTGCAGCGCACCTGTGCGGCGGCGGACCGGACGGGGCATGCGATCCTGCATACCCTTTACGGGCAGTCACTGAAGAACAACGCCGAGTTCTACATCGAATACTTCGCGCTGGACCTGATCATCACCGACGGGGCCTGCACAGGTGTCGTCGCGTGGAAGCTGGATGACGGCACGATCCACGTCTTCAACGCGAAGATGGTGGTCTTGGCGACGGGCGGCTACGGAAGGGCCTATTTCAGCGCGACTTCGGCGCACACCTGCACTGGCGACGGTGGCGGGATGGTCGCGCGGGCCGGGTTGCCGCTGCAAGATATGGAGTTCGTGCAGTTCCACCCGACGGGGATTTATGGGTCGGGCTGTCTGATCACCGAAGGCGCGCGGGGCGAGGGCGGGTATCTGACCAACAGCGCGGGCGAGCGGTTCATGGAGCGCTATGCGCCGCACTACAAGGACCTGGCGCCGCGGGATTATGTCAGCCGCTGCATGACGATCGAGATCCGCGAGGGCCGGGGGGTTGGGGCGAATGCCGACCACATCCACCTGAACCTGTCGCACCTGCCGAAGGAATCGCTGGACCTGCGGCTGCCGGGGATCACGGAAAGCGCCCGGATTTTCGCGGGCGTAGACCTGCACAAAGAGCCGATCCCGGTGCTGCCGACCGTGCACTACAACATGGGCGGCATCCCGACGAACTATTGGGGCGAGGTGCTGAACCCCACGGCGGCAAGCCCCGACGCGGTGTTCCCGGGCCTGATGGCAGTGGGCGAGGCGGGCTGCGCCAGCGTGCATGGCGCGAACCGGCTGGGGTCGAACTCTCTGATCGACCTGGTGGTGTTCGGCCGTGCTGCGGCGATCCGGGCCGGGGCGGTGGTGGACCGCGAGGCAGCGGTTCCCGGCACGAACAAGGCCGAGGTAGAAAAGTCGCTCGCCCGGTTCGACGGATTGCGCAACGCCAAGGGCGCGGTGCCGACGGCGGACCTGCGGCTGGAGATGCAGAAGACCATGCAGGCGGATGCGGCGGTGTTCCGGGCCGAAGAGACGCTGGCGGCGGGCGAGAAGAAAATGACGGTGATCGCGGGCAAGATGAATGACCTGCACGTCACCGACCGTAGCCTGATCTGGAACAGCGATCTGATGGAGACGCTGGAACTGACCAACCTGATGCCGAACGCCCTGGCAACGATCTATGGTGCGCATGCCCGGACCGAAAGCCGCGGCGCCCACGCGCACGAGGACCATCCGAAGCGGGATGACGCCAACTGGCGCAAACATTCGCTGGCCTGGGTGGATGGGGCCAAGGTGACGCTTGACTACCGGGCAGTGCATACCGACCCTCTTACCACCGAGGCAGAAGGCGGGATCGCGCTGACAACGATCGCCCCGGCGGAAAGGAAGTTCTGATGTTGAGGGTGCCCCTTCTCCTACTGGCGTTGATGGCGGTGTCTGCCTGCGACCCTGCAGAACTGGTCGACAACGCGTTGAAGCGGACGGCGTATTCGGTGGTCTTTCCGGTCGTGAACATCGACATGCCGGCGGACCCGGCGCGGAAGGCGACGAACTGCATTCTGGACACATCCAGCGAGGCCGAGCTGCGGCTTTTGGCGCGCGATGTGGGGGTGGAAGCGGGGACCGCGACCAAGGCCACGATCCGGTCCATCGCCGTGCGGCCAGCTGCGCAGGCGTGCTTTGCGGCCAATGGCGTGCCGCCGCTCGTTGGCGGCTGACAGACGCATGGGTGACGGTGCCAAAGCGCAGGAGGCGGTCAAGGGACGCGTGAAAGCGGACCTGAAGGTCGCCATCGTGTTCTTCGGTATCACGCGGTCCTTACGGCTGACCCTGCCCGCGATCACGGAAAACCTGATCTCCCCCGCCCGGGCGATTGCGCGTGAGGTGCGGACCTTCGGGCATCTTTTCACCCAGACCGAGATCCGCAACGCGCGATCCGGCGAGGAAGGTGACCTCGACCCCGAGGAATACAAGCTGCTTGCGCTGGACGCAGTCGAGACCGAGGCTCCGGGTGCCTGTCTGAGGCAGTATCCGATGGCCGAAATGCAGGCGCGCGGGGATATCTGGGGGGACGACTTCGCGTCGTTCCGGAACCTTGTGCACCAGCTCCATTCGCTGAAACGGGCGACGCTGCTGGTCGAGGGGTTCCAGCCCGACATCGTGATCTTCGCCCGACCCGACCTTCTGTATCATGATAGCATGGCCGAGCATCTGGACTTTTTGTCCCGTGCGCATCGCCAGTTCGTGCTGGTGCCGGACTGGTCGGAATGGTTCGGCCTCAACGACCGCTTTGCGCTGGCCAAGGGCGCGGACGGGATCGCGGCCTATGGCAAACGGGCGGACCGGATGGGCGAGTATTGCGCACGCGGCAAAAGGCTGCATTCCGAGCGGTTCCTGAAGTTCGCTCTGGCCGACCAGCGGGTGCGGAAAGTGCATCTGCGCGCATCGCGGGTTCGGGCGAACGGCTTGCAGGTGCTGGAGGATTTCACCCCGGGCCGGGGGCCGATGGGCAAGCGGCAACTGGTGCCTCTGGGCACGATTCGGGCCGAAGTGCCCGTGGCGAGGAGCGCGTGATGCGGGCCGCAGCGATCCTAGCGGTGCTGTTCGGGCTTGCTGCTTGCGGGCCGATGACGCTGGCGCAGGCGGAGCGGCAGTGCTTTGAACGCGCGCGGCTGGCCAAGCAGCCGCGGGGCGAGGTCACGGTCGGCGCAAGCTCGGACGGGCGGACCTCGGCGGGGCTGGAGCTGAATGTCAGTTCCGACTTCCTGCTGGGGAAGGACCCTTCGGCGGTCTACGAATCCTGCGTGATGCAGAAGGCGGGCCAGCCGCCGAGCCGTCCGCTTTACCTGCGACCGGACTGGCGCTGATGGCCAAGGATGTGATCCCCACGCCCGACCCGCGTCAGGTGCGCTTTGCGAAAGGTGCGCTGGAGCGTATCCGGCGGCGGCGCGTGCGCGAGTTCGAAGCGATGATGACGACCGGGTTCACGCGGACCTGCCCGGTTTGCGGCTATGTCGGTGAGTTTGCTCCGGTGGGCGAACCGCCCCGGCTGGACGGGTTGTGCCCCTTGTGCCGGTCGCGGGAACGGCATCGGCTGTTCAAGCTGTGGATCGACCGGCGGGGCGGGATCACCAGGGACATGGCTGTCCTGCATTTCGCGCCCGAACCGGTGTTCGAGCCGATCCTGCGCGGGCTGGCCGGGACCTATGTCACGGCCGATTTCATGCGCAGCAAGGTTGACCGCAAGCTGAACATCGAGGCGCTGGACCTGGACGCTGGCAGTTTCGATCTGATCGTCGCGCATCAGATCCTTGAGCATGTCGACCACCACAAGGCGCTGGCGGAATGTTTCCGCTGCCTGACGCCCGGAGGGCGGCTGGTGGTCACGACCCCGGTGATCGACGCCTGGGAGACGACCTACGAGAACCCCGCGATCCAGACTGCGCGCGAGCGGATGCTTCACTTCGGCCAGAAGGACCACGCGCGCTATTTCGGGCGGGACCTGAAGGACCACATGCGTGCGGCGGGATTCGCGCTGCATGAGTTCGTTTCAGTCGAGCCTGACGTGTCCACCTATGCCCTGATGCGCGGCGAAACGCTTTACGAGCTGACAAAGCCCGCCAATGAACCCAAGCCCGTTGCCAAGACGAAGACCCGGAAAGGTTGACCCATGGTCCAGTTCACTCTGCCGAAGAATTCCAAGATCCGCACGGGCAAGACCTGGCCAAAGCCGGACGGAAAGAACGTGCGCAAGTTTCAGGTGTATCGCTGGAACCCGGATGATGGCGAAAACCCGCGCGTCGATACCTATTTCGTCGACATGGATACCTGCGGCCCGATGGTTCTGGACGCGCTGATCAAGATCAAGACCGACATCGACCCGACGCTGACCTTCCGGCGGTCCTGCCGCGAGGGCATCTGCGGGTCCTGCGCGATGAACATCGACGGGATCAACACACTGGCCTGCATCTATGGGCTGGACGAGATCAAGGGCGACGTGAAGATCTACCCCTTGCCGCATATGGCGGTGATCAAGGACCTGATCCCGGACCTGACGCACTTCTACGCCCAGCATGCCAGCATCATGCCCTGGCTGGAGACCAAGACCAACCGCCCTGCGAAAGAGTGGAAGCAGTCGATCGAGGATCGGAGCAAGCTCGACGGGCTTTATGAATGCGTGATGTGCGCCTGCTGTTCGACATCCTGCCCGAGCTATTGGTGGAACAGCGACCGCTATCTCGGCCCGGCGGCACTGCTGCACGCCTACCGCTGGATCATCGACAGCCGGGACGAGGCCACCGGGGAGCGGCTGGACGATCTGGAAGACCCGTTCAAGCTGTACCGCTGCCACACGATCATGAACTGCGCCAAGACCTGCCCGAAGGGGCTGAACCCGGCCAAGGCGATCGCCGAGATCAAGAAGATGATGGTCGAGCGGGTCGTCTGACCGCAACGGGCTGCTGGATTTGAGGGCTGGGGCGGACTAGGCTTGCCCGTGCCCCGCTGTCCGGGCCGGGCGATGGAAGGAACGGCGCGATGCTTCTGCAACTGACCTATGCCTCGCGACCCTTCGGCTTTGATGCGGGTATTCTGACCAGCATCCTGTTCGACGCCCGGCGCTGCAACACGCGCGACGGGATTACCGGGGCGCTGATCTGCCGGGATGACCTGTTCCTGCAGCTTCTGGAGGGGCCGGAAAAGGCGGTCGAGGCGACCTATGCCCGGATCTGCGCCGATGACCGGCATATCGAGGTGCGTCGTCTGACGCGCCGGATGATTGCAGATGATGCGCGGATGTTCGGGGCTTGGGCAATGCGGGACGATCCGGCGGCGTCCTGGGTCTGGTCGCGCGCCGAGGTCGATGCAGGCGTGCCTGAGCGGGCGACCGAGGACGAAGTGCTGGAGATGTTCCGCAGGCTGCCGGTGGTTGATTTGCCGGCGTAGATTGCGCTCGCGGGCGGGCTTGAACGCGAAGTCAAACGGCGCAAGGGTGCTGGGATGAAGCCCGATCATCCCGAACACCCCGCCCCGTCCGACGCCGCCACCCGAAAGGCCATCCGTCCGGTGATCTGCTACCCGGTCGAGGGTCTGCCTGTCCCCAACCTGCCCGCCTACCGCGCGGCGCGTGAGGGGTGGAGTCTGATCTCGGAAGTGCTGGTCCCTGCGCGCGATGGGCGGACGTTCGAGGTCCCTGCGGGGTGGTTCTTCCGCATTGTCAGCGTCGAGGGGCCGCAGGTTGGTGATCTGAACTTGTTCGCGGCGGGGAACCTGGGGGAGCGGTTCTTCAGCGGCAAGACTCGGGCGCTGCATGGGACGCATTTGTCCACCGGGGATCGGATGTGGTCCTGTCTGCCCTACCTGCGGCCGATGGCGACGGTGACCGAGGACACGCTGGACTGGTACGGGTTCGATGATTTTGGCGGCAGTGTGCATGACGTGATCGGCACGCGCTGCGATCCCTACACCCATACGCTTTTGTCAGACGGTGACCAATATCACCATTGCTGCCATTCGAACCTGACCCGGGCGGTTGCGGCGCAGTCGGGTCTGCCTTTGCACGCGGCGGAGCTGCATGTGCATGACGTGCTGAACGTCTTCATGTGCACCGGTTTTACGCGCGACACCGGGCAGTATTTCATGAAAGCCTCGCCGGTGCGGCCGGGGGATTATCTGGAGTTCATGGCGGAGATCGACCTACTTGGCGCGCTGTCGGCCTGCCCCGGTGGCGATTGCTCGGCCGAGCATTCCTCGGACGCCGCCGTCTGCCATCCGCTCTTGGTGCAGGTGTTCAAGCCGAAGGCGCCTCCGGTCGGATGGTGTTCGCCGGGCGCGAACCCCTATGACCGAAGCCACGGTCAGGAATAGCGTTCCACCGTCTGCGCCTGCAGGTCGTCGTAGCGGTCGCCCCAGGCCCAGCCGACAGGGAGAAGGCGGTCGATCTCCTCGCGGTCGTCGTCGGTCAGGTCGATCTCGGGAGCCATCGCCCAGGCGCTGAGGTGGTCTGGCGTCCGGGTTCCGGGGATCGGCAGGATGTGCGGCGCGCGGTCGAGAAGCCAGGCCAGCGCGAGGGCGGCGGGGGTGCAGCCCCTTTCGCGGGCAAAGTCATGGAAGGCGTCCAGTTTCGCGCGGTTGTGCGGCCAGTTCTCGGGATGGAAGCGCGGGATACGGGTGCGGAATTCCTTCGGGGCGAAGATTGCGGGGTCGGCCATCGGCGTCCCGAAGGCTCCGCGCGCGAGGGGGGAGAAGGGGACGAAGGCGACACCGAGACTGGCGCAGCGCTGGATGAGGCCAAGCTCGGGCGTGCGGGTCCAGAGCGAGTATTCGTTCTGCACCGCCATCACCGGGTGGACGGCGTGGCAGCGTTCAAGGGTGTAAGGGCCGATTTCGGACAGGCCGTAGCCCAGGATCTTTCCTTCCTCGACAAGGCGTTGCATCGTCCCAGCAAGGTCTTCGGCGGGGACCTGGGGATCGTGGCGGTGGGCGTAAAAGAGAGTGACATGGTCCACGCCCAGCCGCCGCAGCGAGGAAAGCGGCCTTGGTGGCGATGTGGGGGCTTTTTCCTGAACGTTTGAGCCAGGTGCCGATAAAGGTCTCGCTGACGCCCTCGCCATAGCGGTTGGCTGTGTCGAGGAAGGTGATCCCGGCGTCCCAGGCGGCGTCGAGGGTGCGCAGGGAGTCGGCCTCGGTCGTCGGGCCGAACATGCCGCCGAAGGAGAGGCAGCCGAGGCCGAGGGCGGAGACTTCGGGGCCGTGCTGGCCAAGGCGGCGCTGTTTCATCGGGCTCTCCTGCATTTTGGGGGAGGGCAGGAGAGCCCCACGAATCGGTTAGGTCAAGGGCTGATGTAGTGCAGGCCCTGGAACCGGGCGCGAAAGGTTTTCGTGCGGGGGGCGACGGTTTCGGGGGCGTTGGACCGCAGGCTCTCGGCAATGAGGCTGGCCAAAGCCGGGGCGTCGGCGGGGGTGACGCCGCGGCGGACAAGCTCGGGCGTGCCAATGCGGAGGCCGTTCATATCTCCCGGCACGTCGGGGATGGGCAGGCCGATACCGCAGGCGAGGAACCCGGCTTTTCTCAGGGTCTTCGAGGCCGCCTGTCCGCCGCCGAAGGCTGCGGCTTCGATGGCGAACTGGTGCGAGGTGGTGGCACCCCGGTCGGAGGCGAAAACGGGAAGACCGAGGGTCGAGAGTTCGGTGGCGAGGGCGCGCGCAAGGTCGACCATGGCTGTCGCATAGGCCCGCCCGTGGTCACGCCAGTCGAGGAGGGTGTAGGCAAGGGCGGCGGATTTCGCGGCGTCGAAGTTGGCGGTGAGGCCGGGGAAAGCGATGGCATCGAGGCGTTCGGCGATGGCGGCGTCGTTGGTGACGATCAAGCCACCGGCGGGGCCGCCGAGGCTCTTGTAGGTGCTCATCGTCATCAGATGCGCGCCTTCGGACAGCGGGTTGGCCCAGGTGCCACCTGCGATGATGCCGCACTGGTGGGCGGCGTCGAAGAGGACCTTCGCGCCGACCTGATCTGCGATCTTGCGGACCTCGGCCACGGGATGCGGGAAGAGGTTCAGGCTGCCGCCAACGGTGATGATCTTGGGTCGCACGGCGTGGGCGAGGTCATGGAGCGCTGCCAGATCAAGGGTATAGCCGTCGGCGTCGATGGGGGCAGGGTGGGTGGTCAGGCCGTAAAGGCCCGCGCACCCGGCGCTGTGGTGGGTGACATGGCCGCCGATGGTTCCCGGGGGCGCGATGATGCTGTCGCCGGGTTTGGCCAGTGCCATGAAACCGTAGAGGTTGGCCAAGGCCCCCGAGCCGACGCGAATTTCGGCGTATTTCGCGTGGAAGATTTCAGCGGCAAGTTCGGCGGCGATGACCTCGATTTCCTCGATGGCTTCCAGCCCCATTTCATACTTGTCGCCGGGGTAGCCGAGCGAGGGGCGCGAGCCGATGCCGGAGGCGAGCGCTGCCTCGGCCCTTGGGTTCATCACGTTCGTCGCGGGGTTGAGGTTGAAGCAGTCCTGATCGTGGATCTGACGGTTCTGCGCGATCAGCTGGTCGAGACGATGGGCGACCTGGACAGAGGGTTTCCCGGCATCGGTGGCGAGGCGCTGGATGTAGGTCTCACACGCGGCTGGGACCCAGGGGCGGGGGATGAGCTGGGGCATGGCGGTCTCCTTCATCCGCCATGAGAACCAGAGGTCCACGCCTGAGGCAATGGCAGATCAGGGGTGACCGACGTAGATCACGACCTTGCCGGTGGCGCGGCCGGTTTCGCTGAAGTCCTGGGCCTTTGCCGTGTCGTTCAGGCCGAATTCGGCGGCGATCAGCGGTCGGACCTGGCTGAAATCGACCATCTGGCCCAGCTCTGTCAGGATCGGCGCATTGGGGCCGATAAAGACGTATCCGGCGCGTTTGCCCTCGGCCTTAGCGCGGTCATCGGAGGGCTTGGCGGTGATCGAGACCAGCATCCCGCCAAGTTTCAGCACCGACCACGACTTGTCTTGCACATCACCGCCGATGGTGTCGAAGACGACGTCCATCTCGCGGGCGACTTCAGAGAAGTCCTGGGAGTGGTAGTCGATCACCTCATCGGCGCCGAGAGAGCGGACGAGGGCGGCCTTGCCTGCTGAAGCTGTGGCGGTGACATGGGCGCCCTTGGCGCGGGCAAGTTGCACGGCGATGGAGCCCACACCGCCAGCGCCTGCATGGATCAAGACGCGCTGGCCTGCTGCGAGGCCCGCCGTGGTGAAGAGCGACTCCCAAGCGGTGATCGAGACAAGGGGGAGGCTTGCGGCCTCGACATGGCTGATGGTTGCGGGCTTGAAGGCGATCTCGGCTTCGCGGACCGCGACGTATTCGGCATAGGCCCCATTGCGGACGATGTCGGGGCGGGAATAGACCGCGTCGCCGGGTTTGAATCTGGTGACGGCTGGGCCGGTTTTCTCGACCACCCCCGAAACGTCCCAGCCCATGATCAGCGGCAGTTCGTAGGGGATAAAGGATTTCAGATAGCCCTTTCGGATCTTCCAGTCGACCGGGTTGACCGAAGTCGCGACCACCCGGATCAGGACGTCGTCGTCGTTGAGGGTCGGCAGGGGAGCGTCCTCGATCCGGATTTCGGAGGAGGCGCCATAGGCGTGAATGCGGGCGGCTTTCATGGGCAGGTCCAATCAGTTGGTCACGATTGGAGCTATATGCGGACCAGCCGCGATGCCAGCGGCGTCACGGAAGGGTGATCAGGCAAAGGCCGCTTCCAGCGCGATTTCGATCATTGCGCCAAAGCTGCGTTCGCGCTGGTCGGCAGGCAGGGCTTCGCCCGTCGTGATGTGGTCGGACACCGTCAGCACTGCCAGGGCGCGAACCTTGTAGCGGGCGGCGAGGATGTAAAGCTCGGCTGCCTCCATTTCCACGCCGAGGCAACCGTGGCGCAGAAGCTGCTCTGTCAGGTCGGAGCGTTCGTCGTAGAAGGTGTCGGAGGAGTAGATGCCGCCGACATGAACCGGGGTGCCCTTCGCTGTGGCGGCCGCATAAGCCTTTGACAGGAGGCCGAAATCGGCGCAGGGGGCGAAGTTCAGTTCCTTGAAGATCGACCTCGAGGGGGTGCCGATGGTCGAAGCGGTCTGCGCGAGGATCACGTCGCGGACCTTGACATGGGTGGGCAGCGCACCCGCAGAGCCGATGCGGATCAGCGTCTTGGCCCCGTAGTCGCGGATCAGTTCGTTGGTGTAGATCGACAGGGACGGCATCCCCATTCCCGAGCCGTGGATCGTGACCCGGTGACCGTTCCAGGTGCCGGTGTAGCCGAGCATGCCGCGGACTTCGTTCACCAGGACCGCGTCCTTGAGAAAGGTCTGCGCTGCCCAGCGGGCGCGGTAGGGGTCGCCCGGCAGAAGCACAGTTTCGGCGATGTCGCCCGGCTTGGCGCCGATGTGAAAGGTCATGTGTCCCTCTTCCTGCCGGTGTCGGGGGTAACCGACTGATGTGCGGCCATTTCTGCGGTCTGCCTTGCGTCTGCCCTGCGTCTGGCAGGTGTCAGGCTTGCGGTCTGGCACTTGCCATCATTAATGGGCCGCGCGGGCGGGGCCGACAAGAGTGGAAAAATCGGGTTGGTTCGTGGCCCCGACCTGCGCTATCCGGGGCGGGTGGAGTGTGCGACCCTTGGCAAGGACTGTGTGGCTTGGACTATGACGTGACCCTGATCGCGGGCCACCGCGAGGCGCTGCTGGCGCGGACGCTGGACTCCTTCGCGAAGGACGTGTTTCCGAACTTTCCGATCCGCCGCCTGATCGCCAACATCGACCCTTTCATGGGGGATGACCCGGAAGGCGACCGGTGCGAAGCACTGATCCGGCGGCATTTCCCCGAGGCGTTGATCTTCCGGCCGGAGGTGCCCGATTTCGCTTCGGCGGTGAAGCGGGCCTGGGCTGCGACGACTGCGCCGCGCGTGTTGCATCTGGAGGACGACTGGGTCGCGCTGGAGCCGTTCGGTCCGGACCGGATCGAACCCCTGTTCGAGCCGGACGTGGGAGCAGTGACCTTCATGTGCATCAACAAGCATACGCGGGGGCTAAATCATCAGACCTCGCGCCGGGTGGTGAAGAAGGGGCGGACGATTGTCGAAGATAAGCTGGTGAACGCGTTTTCGACCTCGCCCGGTGTGTTCGAGGGCGCGTTCCTGCGCGAAGCCGCCCTAAGGATGCAGCCTGGACTGGACCCTGAAAAGCAGTTCTACCGCCAGATCAACCCACATCTGGAAGAGCACGCCCTGCCCAAGCGCTGTATGTTCCTGCGCGGCAACACGCATCGCGAGCTTGTGGCTGACATCGGGCGACAGGCGCGCGCCGACGTCGGGCTGGTGAAGCTGTATGAAAACGGTGCGTCGGTCTGGCGCAAGTCGGACCCTGCACCGGATGATGGCGCTGCGTGCTAGACCGCAGCAACGGGTTCTTCGACGAATGTTCCGAACGGCGCTGGGCTATTCGGCGGCCACGGGGGCGGGATCGGCCAAGGCGACGAGGTCCAGCATGATGCGGTTCAGCTGGAAGTCCTTGGGCGTGTAGACCCGGGCCACGCCCATCGCCTTCAGCGTCTTCGCGTCATCGTCCGGGATGATGCCGCCGACGACGAGGGGCTGGGTGAGGCCCGCGTTGCGCATGAGGTCCAGCGTTTCGCGGATCAAGGGGATGTGGCTGCCCGACAGGATGGAGAGGCCGATGACGTCGGGCTGTTTCTCGGTGGCGGCGGTGACGATCTCCTGTGGAGTGAGGCGGATGCCGTCGTAGGTGATCTCCATCCCGCAGTCGCGGGCGCGGGCGGCGATCTGTTCGGCGCCGTTGGAGTGGCCGTCGAGGCCGGGCTTGCCGAGGAGGAGGCGCAGCGGGCGGCCGAGCTTGGTGGCGACGGCGGCGACAGCGTCGCGGACGGGCTCCAGGCCTTCGGTTCGGTTCGAGGGGTGCTGGCTGACGCCGGTGGGGGCGCGGTACTCGCCGTAAAGCGCGCGCATGGCACCGCCCCATTCGCCGGTCGTGGCGCCCGCCTTGGCGCAAAGGATAGAGGCGGGCATGATGTTCTCGCCAGTCTGGGCGGCCTTCTGCAGTGCAGCGAGGGCTTCGGTGACTTTGGCGGGGTCGCGTTGGTTGCGCCAGTCGGCAAGGCGGGCGCATTGGTCGGCCTCGGCCTTGGGGTCGGCCTGCATGATCGCGCCCTCGCCCGTGGTCAGCGGGGAGGGTTCCGTGGTGGTGAACTTGTTCACGCCGACAACGGTCGTCTCGCCGGATTCGATGCGGGCCAGGCGTTCGGCGTTGGACTCGACCAGGCGGGACTTCATGTAGGCGATGGCGGCGACGGCGCCCCCCATCGCGTCGATATGGGCGAGTTCTTCGAGCGCGCCTTGCTTCAGGCTTTCGACCTTGCGGTCGATGGCGGGGTTGCCGTCGAAAAGGTCGTCGT